>NZ_DATJIY010000049.1:0-21914 GCF_035492835.1 Dinghuibacter sp. | reverse complement strand
TAATGAAAAATCATTTTAAAGCCACTTATTAGTAGTATCTCTTTAGTGGTAACCAATTCAGTGTGATTTTCCGTTATTTATGAGATGGATAAGAGCCAAAAAAGGGTGAAAACACCTATTGAACCGGAAGAGCAATTAGTTAAATTAGGTGCTCGCATCAAAGCATTGCGAATCAAAGCGGGATATGCTAGTTATGAGACCTTTGCATATGAGCATGGGTTACCCAGGGCGCAATATGGTAGGTATGAGCAGGGCAAGGATCTGAGATTTAGCAGTCTAGTAAAGGTTGTCGCATCCTTTGGAATGACAATAAATGAATTTTTTCAAGAGGGCTTTTAAAATATATTTTATAATTATTGAAATTTTTTACTAATAAAAGCAATACCATATGAATGAAAAGGACGCGGTGAATTCGAATGAAAAAGAATCGGAGAATTTAATATCCTTTGACAATGTGTGCAAAAAGTTTCTGAGGCAAATCGAAGGCATTCGAGATACCCTGCCGCTGGTTATGCTTCTAATTTCCGTAAACAGCACTCGCGCAAGCAAAGATTTATTGAAATTCTTGAAATCGAAGGGAGTAGAAGGTGAGAAGGTAAAGTTAGAAAACGAAGACATACACATTTTCCGATCACTAGAAAAAAATGCAACTACAGCGTCTACAGCGAGAGATATAATTCCGGTAAGTTTGTTTGTTTCAATGATAAGTCAATTTGATTCCTTCTTGGGAAATCTAATAAGAACAATCTTTAGTATTCGCCCTGAAATACTGAACTCATCAGAAAAAAACCTTACCTTCTCCAAGTTGTTACAAATAAATTCAATTGAAGAGGCAAAGGAATTTATTGTTGAAAAGGAAGTAGAAGCTATAATTCGGGAAAGCCACACCTCACATTTTGAATGGTTGGAGTCTAAACTGGGCATCCCACTAAGGAAAGATTTACCTATTTGGGCGACTTTTATTGAAATAACTGAAAGGCGAAATTTATTTGTACACTGCGATGGGCATGTATCGAGTCAATATTTAACTATCTGCAGAAATAATAAGGTCGTATTTGAAAAGGAAATCGCTTTAAATGACAAGCTATCAGTAACAGCTGAATACTTCGAAAAATCATTTCGCTGCTTGTTTGAAATCAGTGTAAAACTAACTCAGGTTATTTGGAGGAAGCTATTGTCCGACGATTTAGAAAATGCTGATCAAGGTCTCAATACAGTTTGCTTCGATTTGCTGAGAAATGAAGAATATGATTTAGCCGATATTTTGTTAGATTTTGCAACAAGAATTATTCCTAGACACCATAATGCCGAAAGCAAGACAATTTTCGTTGTAAATAAGGCTATTGCAATGAAATTCGGCAATATCAAAGGCGGATGTAATCACTATCTAGAGAGCATGGATTGGAGTGCCTTTAATGACAAATTTAGGCTTGCTAAAGAAGTACTATTAGAAAACTACGAAGAATCGGTAAAAATTATGAAGAAGATCGGGGCGGAGGGTGAAATAAAGAAATCAGATTATAAGGCATGGCCTTTATTTACCCAATTCAGGGAAACTGACCTATTTCAAAACGCCTATCGTGAGATTTTTGGTGAAGAGTTTAAAGCCATCGAAACCCCTACGAGTATGTTTGACCGATTGATGGAACAAATAGAATCGAGCAAAGTAACAAAAAGTGAGTATGGCAAGGAAGCAGAGGTCGAAATAGAAACTAAAGAAAATACTGAGATACATGAGTTAGCCGCTGTTGCCGCCGTTGAACCAATCCCACTTAATCCGCCATCTCCCAATTAATGGTATTTTAAATCAATAATTTATGGTTGCTATATTTTTTATATTTGCAAAAAAAAGGTTCGAAGTAAGTACAGCCAAGTCGACAAAAAGCCTGCAGCATGCAGATGAACCAGCCACGAATGTGGCTGGTTTTTTTATGCCCGGGCGGCAACGGCGGAGCTTGCTCCGACGAGGCCGCATGGGCATAAAAACGCCCCCTCCGGGGGCGCATCTGCATGCTGCAGGCTTTTAGGCCACCCCACCCGCGGATCACCGGAGCGCGCAGCGCGGAGGTAATCCAGTCGTTCCGACTATAATTCAAAACCCGCCACTACGGCGGGTTTTATATTTTCACAACCTTACCGTGCTTTCGTTGCTAAATGATCTGCAATATTTTCAGGATTCGAATACTGTCAAGATATTTATAGAGCAACACTGCATTATCCATTCCTGACGGAAGTCAGACTGACTATTTTTTCATTACGTAAAACACCGTGTCGATAAAAAACAACAAATCATTCTTGGCGATCACATTTTCATCGTGCATATCTTCCAACACCAAGCCAAAGTCACCGTTATAATAATCCTGTCGCTTGGTATTTTTAAAGCCATTGTAGCTTAAAAATTCCTTTATATCGTCCATTCCTGCTTGACCACCTTCAATAAAAGGCTGCTGTAATACGGCATACAAGATGTTGTCAATTTCTATAAAACCAATCAATAAATACAATGTATTGGGAAATAACAGATTGTGGAGCAGTAGACTATTTAGATACTCATCCCATGTAGCATAATAGACGGCATCATTTACCTTAATGACATTCAAGCCGTCAGCAGCCAAATACACTTTAGACTCCCCTCCTTTGGTAAGATACTCGCTTCCCATGGGCAGGCTATCAAGCAACGATCCTGATGCTTCAGCCCATGCTTTTATGAAATTGACCTGCCTTTCTTTGATAATTGCCCGACTTTCGAATTCGCTTTTAACAGTTGAACCTGTTTCAAAGCTTTCGACAAGGAGATTTCTGAGCGTTGTGCAACGATCTGCCGACCCCTCGAGGCGAGTTCCGTCAACGATATTCTGAAGTCTTTCGCGGATTTCATGGGGAATCTTTTACAAAATATATAATGGCAAATATGACAATGCAAAGTTAACAAACTTTGTTGATGTTTTAAAATGTTGATAGTGACGCTTTTATGAAACTGCTAGTATATTGATTTTCATGAGGTCATCGAGGGGGCTCATCTGCATGCTGCAGGCTTTAGGCCACCCCCACCCGCGGATCACCGGAGCGCGCAGCGCGGAGGTAATCCAGTCGTCCCGACTATATTTCAAAACCCGCTCTAAAATGATTTGTTTTTGCCCTCCGAGTTTGATGCAGCCTTCCATTTAGGGGCGTCGTGGCACTCTACTAATTCATATCGAGAATCATAGATAACTACTTCAATCGTATCGTCTCGCTTATTCAGGTCTTCTACAAACCGTCTAGCTTTTTCAATATCCTCGAATATCAGATATACGTCTTTTACATCACTCCGATTAACTTCCCCGTCGGTTGACAGTACGTGGCCTGTTGCGCCGTCAGCCATCAAGGCTGCAAATTGATTAGGCAAGAGTTTTGGGCCGTTAATCATAATTGAAATTTAGATCCGTTTAGTAAACTATCACAATTTGTCGTAAATCCAGGACAAATGGCTTAAAATGTGTTGTGCCGACTCGACTAAAGCCCCGGAGGGGCTCATCTGCGCGCGACAGAGTTTGGACAATGGCCTAAAGCTAAAGAAGCCCATAGCTATAGCTGCGTGTTTTGCATTTTCAGAAACAATCTGCGCATACTTTTCTAATATTAAAAAGTGAACATATTTGTTAATAGTTTACATTAAAGAAGTTTACAAGATACGACTTGTGACGGATAAGGAGATTCTAGGACTTATGTGTGTAATAGAGCATAGCGACGAGGAGACAAACGCCATTGAGGTCGACTTGTTGGAGGTCTCCATAGAGAACATGGGACCTGCCAAGAAATTGGACCGTATAGCAGGCTGCCTGATAGCCTTTGCCTGTAGGGAATCGTTTAAACGAGGACATGACGGATGTATTTTTCTGATCCCCAAAACCTATTTGATAAACCATTACCAGGAAAAATATGGCTTTCATTATGTGCCCTGGAAAACCGAAAAACGGCCTGAAGGCTTTATGATCCTGTATGAAGATGGGTCTCGCCGGTTGATAAGAAAATATTTAGACTCGCATCAGTAAAATCATTTGACATGAAGACACTCAAAGAAATTGAAAGGCAATACACGCCTGAAGAGATGGCAGAATCTCTGGTTTTTCCTGGCCCCAAAGATCCCAAAGAGCGAGAGGCCATGCTCGCGGAGTTTCGCAAACACAGAAAGAAAATTTCCGAAAAGCAGACGGAGAAAAGCAAATTAATATCTCAACTGCTACAATTGAAATTCTTAATCGAGGATTATTTAAATTCCGACACTTTCAATAAAGACTATTACTTTGGCTATTTTTTGAAAGAGTATATCAACCGCCTGGAGAAAAAGAACAACGAATTTGCTGTTGAGATTGACGTGAAGCCCACTGAATTGAGCCAAATCATCAACAAACATCGACAGCCTACAGAGAAGCTTATTTTCAGATTAGACATTCACTCTAATAAGAACTTCCCAGCCGTCATGTGGTTTAGGTTATTGGAAAAAGATCGCGCTTATGAATTAAAGCACAATAAAGGAATAATAGAAAATGAAAGGAAGCATGTAAAGGAGAAGTTAGCCTTCTCCTTTTAATCATCTTGACTAGTTACTACATCACAAATTTTCACCAAAATGGGTCACCGCGGGCGCGCAGCGCCGCAGGTACTCCAAAGGTCCTTACAAAGTGCTCGCTACGCCCGCTTCACATAATGAAGCCCCACCGCCCCCGATGCAAAAGTCTTCGACCCGGCCAGTTGTAGATTTAGTCTGGACGGCATCCCCGCCCCTCCCAACAACCTCCTCCCTTCCCCCACAATAACCGGCAAAATGACGAAATAACATTCATCCACCAGCCCAAGGGCTATCAATTGCCCGGCCAGGTCGACGCCACCGACCGATATCTTTTTGCCCTTTTCCTTTTTCAGCCGAAGGAGCTCGTCGCCGGGATTGGCACGGATTATCCTCGTATTGGCTTCGGCATGGCTTAAGGTGCGGGAAAAAACAATTTTGTCCATGGCGGTAAATTTCTGCGCAAATTCCCTATCGGTTTTATCCGCGGACGGGTCCTTTGCGACATCGGGCCAATAGGGAACCATCAGCTCGTAGGTTTTACGTCCGAAGATGGTCAGGTCTACGTCTTCCATAATGTCCGTATAGTATTCCGCTATCTCGTCCGTCATTTCTTCGGGGCCGAGAATGGTGTGGTCGCAACAGCCATCGGCGGAAAGGTTGATGGCATAGACTAGATTTCTCATTTGATCGATTTTAGCTTAAATTTCGGTGAATTTGAACCATTTAGCCCGTCGAAAGGTATACCAGAGGGATTCATTTGTACCATTTACGCAAGAAAGGGAAATGGAAGAAGTTGTCACAGCGTTTACCATCGAGCAGCTCATGGCCATGCCCAAGGGATCATGGCGGGAGTTCCATTCACCGTTGAAGGACCGGACCGGTCGGATGAAGATCGCCCTGACCGATGCGTTCTGTATCGTGGACGACACTGTCGTAACGGATACGGATACGGCCCCCTGGACGCATTACAATGACACCAGCCGCGTCGAAATGAATTTCATGCTGGAGGGTGAAAGTCGGCAAAGCCATGGAGGGTTGCTGGAACGGCATCCTTATCGAAAGGGCTACCACAATATCCTCTTCAACCCGTTCTCGATGGAAACGAACCAGTTGATGGGTACGGGGACGCATCGGATGTTTTATGTGTATGTTTCGCCGGAAAAGATGATGGAGCTGTTTAGCGGTTACCTGGAGGAAATGGCCCCGTTTGCCGAAAAACTGGCGAAAGGAGAGCCTTTCGTGCTGCATTCCCCGGCGAAGGGCCTGAGCCATACGTTACAATATTTTTTCGATAGCTTCTGGGCGAGGACCCTGCCCTTACCCGTCGGGCGCCTGTATTTCGAGTCCCGCGTCATGGAATTGCTGGCCAATCAGTGCCACCTTTTGCTGGAAGCGCCGTTGCAGCATCCGGCTATCGGGAAAGCCGACCTTGAAAAAATCCATCATAGCAGGGATGTCATCCTTCAGAACCTCTGTAACCCGCTCTCGCTGGAGGAGCTATCCAAACGGGTATGCCTGAACGAATTCAAGCTGAAAAGATATTTCAAGCAGGTTTTTGGCCTGAGCGTATTTGCGCTCGTTCAGGAAGAACGGCTCCAGCGCGCCAAACGGCTCATCTTCGAAGGCGAGAAGAACATCTCCGCCATCGCTTACGAATTGGGATACGCCCACCCGCAGCACTTTCAGCGGGCCTTTAAACAACGATTTGGCGTCACGCCAGGGAGTTTATTGAAATAGGACCGTATCGCCGAATTTAAGTTCCCTTTTTCTTTATACAGGATCATTTCTTTTCCCGGAACCAGGTGCGTAAGGAGATTAGGGGCACCTACTTCGTGCCACAGAGCTCCTTCATCACCCTCACCCCCTCCGCCGTCGCCGTAGTCTTGTCATAAGCCAGATACAACATGCTTTCCGTAGCGTCCCTCCCGCTCCAAATAACCTTCAGCTCGTCCCCCACCAGGTAATCCGCCGCGACAGTCAAGGCTGGATAGTGCCTGAGCGCCGACAAAATAACCGTCATATCGGGTATCACGCAGTACGGTTTGATGACCGGTCGTTTGTTGAAGTTCTTTATCCAGAACCGGCGGATGATGGCCAGGTCGGTAGTATAGGCCATCCAGGGTTTGAAGAGCAGCCATGCTTCGACGCCGGCCCAGTCTTCCTCGGAGACGCAGCGATCGAAGACGGAGGTATCAACGGAGGAGCTGGCGGCGATGACGTAATGTTCTTGCAGGACGGGCTCAAACACGAGGTTCTTATAAGGCAATTTGGTGGAGACGACAAAATCGAGGAGCCCCTTGTGCAATTTGTCGAGCAGCTCCCGCGTGCTACCGAACGACACCACGAGATTTGCGTCGACAGTGGATACCCTTGAAGACAGCACCGCGTGAAAATATTCCTGAACGACGCCCAGTCGTATGAGGGGCGTCTGTTTCTTAAAGGACATGGCGTTGAAATGAGCCTCCACGTCCTCCAGCCGCCCCAACGGCTCGACGATCTGCGTATACATCAACTTGCCATAGTCGGTAGGCACAATCCTCGGTTTCCGTTCAAACAGCGTCTTCCCCACGTGGGCTTCCAATGAAGCAAGGTGCTGACTCACATTTGGTTGCGATATAAACAACGCTTTGGACGCCGCCGTGAGCGAGCCGGTTTGATAGACGGCCTTAAAGGTCCTGTACCATTCGAGGTTTACCATACTATAAATATATTTATAGCAAACGATAAAACGATATATTTTATTTATGGAAAAACGGGGCCGACATTTGACCAAAAAACCATGGAACTCTTACCACAGGTACAACAGGCATTGGCGTTTGCCGATGCCGTGCGCCCCACGGATATCAAAGACAAGCTCGAAGCGTCGAGGGTATTTTACGAACGCCTGAATCCGCTCGCGGGTGAACCGGAAAAGATATTCAACATAACCAACCAAACGATCGAATTTCCCGACCGGAAAGTCAACCTCCGGATCTACAGACCCAGCGGCCAGAAGTCGCTGGCCGCGCTGATCTATTTCCATGGCGGCGGCTTCTTTAAAGGAAGTCTCGAAACCCACGACCGTCCGCTAAGACAGCTGGCCAATGCATCGGGTGTGGTCGTTATCTCGGTCGATTACAGGCTTGCCCCGGAATATCCATGCCCCCATGGCTTGAATGACTGTATCGATGCCACCGAATGGATCATGAACCACGCCGGCGCCCTGAACATCGGAGACGTCTCGGTAGCCGGTGACAGCGCCGGTGGCGCGCTGGCCATCGCCGTAGCGGGCAAGGTAAAAGGGATAAAAACCCAGGTCCTCATTTACCCGTTGATCGACCCCTCCTTCGCCACGCCCTCGTGGAAAGAATTTGCGGACGGTCCGATCCTGACCCTGAAAAGCGCGCACGAGCTCTGGGCGTACTACGGGGCAAACGCGGAGTTGATGTTCAACCCCGATCTATTCGTCATGCCCGATACCCTCATCTTGATAGGCGGGTACGATCCACTGAGGGATGAGGTACTAGCGTATGCACAACAGCTGCGTAAGTCAGGCGTGCCCGTAACCGAGCGCTTTTACCCTAAAATGCCGCATGGCTTCTTCCAGATGGGTGGTGTAATCGAAGAGGGTAGGGAAGCTATTGAAACGGTGGCCAGGTACATCAATTCGCACACGTCCCCGACAAATTGATCGGCGTTATATTCTGCATCCGCGATGCCGTAACATCGATCAGGTAGATTTCGTTTTTAGCGGCGGCGTTGATCTCGGAAGACCCGGTGGTGAGCGCTTTCAGGTAATTGTCCTCGTAATCCTTTTCCGAAGGTTCGCCCTTCAATTCGCCGATGATGGTCGTTTCCAGGTATTGCAGGTCGCCGTTGTCGTCGTCGGCAACGCGGTAGGCGAGGAAGCAATGACCGGGTTTGAGGACCATCACCGGGCGGAGGCCGATACGTTTCAGGATGGAGGCGAACAGGATGGTGCCTTCGACGCAATTGGCCTGTTTGTCGGCGAGCGCCACGCAAAAGGGGCGGACGATCTGGCTGGTAAACGTATTGCTCGTATTGGTCGTGGCGCCGGTGATGTCGCTGTAGTGGATACCCCGCTCGGACAAGAGTTTCCAGACGGCCTTTACCTGCCGGTCGATCCCCTCCTTGCCTTCCTGATAGCCATCCCAGTGTGCCACCCATTTCTTCTGGAGCCCCTCCTCGAGGATCTTGTCGATTTGCGGGTTCTCCTCGTTTACATAGGCGGCCAGGGTGGCGCTGATCTCCTGTTTGCCGCCCATGGTGAAGGAGGTGATGCATTCGCTGATCGAGCGGACGCTGACCTTGGCGATCACGTCGCGATAGGCGCCGCCGTTATCGATGAGGCGAAAACGGATGCTGAGTGGCGTAGACTGTTGTATATTCTTGAGGGCGTCGTACTTCCAGGGTATCTCCGGGAAGTAAACGACGGGCTGCCCGGGCGTAAAGGCAATCGATCCCGTTACTTTTTCGAAATACTTGTCTTCCACCGGTTCGATTTCGTAGGTCAGCGTGCCGCTCATGGAGGGGTTGTTGACGGCGAGCCCGATACAGCTATAAATGTCGCCGTACTTCGACTGGTCGTCGCTTATCGTGGAGCCGGCCCGGCTGATGATGAAGGAGGGGAAGATGTTGTTGTCGAAGAGGACCTCGGGCTTGAGCACCGTAGCGGAAAGCAGCGCGGAAGGCACGGGCGCGGCCCCACCGGGCGCACCCGATCCGTTAGACACCGTCTGGACAGGCATAGACCCGGCCGGCTGCTGCTGCTCCTGTATCTGCGGGTTCGCCCCATTCCCCGTCACGGTATAGCTTTTCCGCCCCGCCCCGTTCAGATACCCCTGCGCCATCTGCGCCTCCGTTTCGATACGGGCTTTGGCGATCTCGGTATTGTCGTGCAGTTGCTGGATCAGCAGCTCCCAGCTCCGCTTGTCGTTGTCGTCCACCCGGTTCACGACGTCGTTCAGCACGTTGGCAAGCTCGTCCCGGCAGACGCTTTCGGGGTCGACCTTCCGGAGGGTCAGCAGGGCGCTGTCGTAATTGTGGGCGGCGGCAAAGGTCTTTGCCTCCAGGATATACCGGTTACAGTCCTGGCGCTGCTTCTTCATATAAATGGCCACCGACTCCTGCTGGACCTGGCTATAGCACGTCGTGGCTTCCTTCGGGATGCTGAGCAGCAACGCAAAAGCCTTGTCGTAGCTTTGCAGGTCCGCCGCGTGTTGCGCCTCGTTCATAATGCGCTCGCAGTTCTGGACATAATAAGCGATGATCCTGGTCTTGGCCCTGGCCAGGAAGGCCTGGAAGGCCTCGTCGTCCGGTCTGATCTGGGTAAGGGCGTTGCTGATCGCCTCGGCCTCCGAGTTTCCGTTCCCCGCGATGTCCCGGGTGAAGGAAGAAAAGAGGATCGACGAGGAATTAGGTATGTACTGTCGTACATAGAGACTCAGCGTACATTGTACGACGGTCATATTCCCGAGGGTCAGCTGGACGGTCTTGGTGCTGTTGATGTCCAGCTTGGGATAGATCAGGAACCCATCCAGACCGCCCTCGGCGGAAAGACCGTTCATAGTGACGACGTCCTTGATCCTGTCTTCCAGGTTCGACATCTGGGCATCGGACAGGTCCTTTATTTCCGACGGCATGACGACCGCCAGGGAAATGGTGGCGTTGCCGGTGGTGTCCTGGGCGAATAAAGCGGCCCCGTGGAAAAGCGCCAACAGGATAACAAGTAGCTTTTTCATACAAAAATCAATTGATGTTCACTCTAATGGCCCCGGCGTTCAGGGCAGGTTGTCCGACATTCAAATGGTGGCTGCGCAGGAACCGGGCGAACAGGCTCATAAAATCATAGGGGTTATAGTTTCGTTTGTTCGGACCTTTTACGGGCACCTTCACCGAGCAGATCATCTGGATTTCGGTAACGCTTGTCGGGTCGTACTGGTTCTTGTAGGCGTTGTCCTGCATCCATTGGTTGATCAGGTCGCTTAGGGGCTGGCCATCTACCATGGTGTCGAACCTTTTGGTGCTGTTCCTGTCGAAGTTGATCACGACCTTTAATTGCCGGCCGTTTTCGATGATGTCGGTAAAGGTCTGTTGCAGCATGTTGAAGAATTTGGTCACGGGAGCGGGGGCGGCGACTTCCGAAATGGCCCGCAGAATCAGCCCTACCGAATCGGGCGTGCTGTTCTGCGGCGACTCACAGGGAACGGTGCCGTAGTCCACGCCGGTGGCGCCGTCCGACGCGATCAGGCGCACGGTGGCGATCCGGCCCATCGTCCCCGTACGGAGTGGCAGCACATCCACCTTGATGATAATGTCTGCGCCGGTATTACGGGCAATGGTGGAAATGATGTCATCCTGGCTCTTCAGGCTGGTGAGCAAGCCGTCGGTTTGCGCATTGTCGTAGGCGGTCACGAAGTCGATCACGTGATATTGCCGGGTCCCGAAGCCTTCCTTCAGCTTGTCGATGGTAAGCTGGGTGATCTTCGAGCTATCGTATACCGTGCGGTATTGCGAACCCAGATTAATAAAGGGAACGATCATGATGGCCTGCTGGTTGGCAATCACCGGCTGGTTGGAGCTGTTGTTGATCTGGGCGAAGGACAGCTGACCGCCAAGACAAAAGGCCAGCAACGTGAACAGGATCTTAGTCATATTAGAATCCGAATTTTCTGATGATGTTGTGTTGGATGAGATAGTCGTTCAGGGCGTGAAGGTTGATCTTGATATCGATCGTGACGGAATAGCCCCCCTTTACCTTTTGCGCCGTTCCGGGCTGGGTGACCTGCGTGATATAATTCCTGTAACAGTTCTTATCGCGCAGGCACTTGTCCATCTTCGGCCGGGCGGCGGTCGCGTTCTCCGACGGGATCATGGGCGAAGACTGGATGGATTCGGGCACGCCCTGGTAGAGGAGTGTGGTAAAGGCGTCGTAGATGGCATTCTCGTAAGCCCTTCCTGCGTCGTCCCCCAGCCCCGACACCTGGAGATAGATGGTGCCTTCTTCGGTCTGGGGCAGGGCGGAGATCTGGGCGCTGTAGCTTTGGAGCTTGGGGCTGCAGCCAAACAAGAGACAGCATGCAAACAGCAGGAACAGTCTCATGGGTTAGAATTTGGGGATCAGGGAATGTACCGTGTTGTCGATGTTCACGACCAGCTGCGTGTGCGCATTGAACGCGTCGGCAACCGCCTTGGCATCCTTATGGCTTATTTCCCATTCGACGATCTGGTTTTCGACCGTCGGTTTGTAGAGCTCGCCGATTTTCACATACCGGACATAGTCGCCTACCTTATCGACCAGCGAAATGGTTACCCGGGTTCTGTCGCCCGGCTTGATGATGTCACCGCCGCCGTTGGTCAGTATGGTTTTGGGTAGCCCGTCACGGTCCAGTTGCCCCAACTGTTGGATCGATATCTGGCTAGCGAGGATAAGCTTGATCTGCTTGTTCACCTCGTCCTTCAATTTTGACAAAGCCGCCCGCGCGTTCGCGGCCGAGTCCAGCAAGCTGAGGGGGTCGCTGGCGGAAATGGTGATCTGGTTGGTGAATAGCGATTGACCGGATTGCACGTTGATGACACCGAAAGACATTTTCAGCGAACCGGCGTACGATATGATCGGTTGATTGGGGTGCTTTAAATTCGCGTGTTGTGTACGGGCCACCTTGAATTCGGTTACGACGCCGGTCACCAGGTATTGCGCCCCTTCCTGTCTTCCCTGGTCGACGATCCTGCCGTTCAGGAATTGTTCGCTGCTCTGTATGTGCAGCTCGTCGATGATCGCCTGGAACTTCGACCGGTCCAGGACGATGAACCTCGACAGCGAAGTGAATTCGGATGTCACGATGTCCTGGATGGTGACAATATCCCCCAGGTTGGTGATCGCCGCACCGGTGGGGGCGACGAAGGGGAGGACGGCAAGACGTACTTTGGAAGAATCGGCTGTTTGTGCGTTTGCGGTGGACGAGCAAAAAAGAATGAAGAAGAAAAAAGATCCCAGAGGTGTGAGTTTGGACATAAAACTTTGTTTATTAGTTGAATTATCGAAAGTGCGGCGCCTGCGGTGAAGTGCGGCGTCCGTCCTAGTTTGAGAAGTAATCCAGGTTGACCAGCAGGGCCGCCCAGTCGGAGCCGTTCCAGTCCTCGAGCTCCCTGTCGAGCGAATTTTCCAGGTATCGCACGATTTCGTTTTTGGACGTGCTCCCCTGGTACTGATCCAGGGCGACGTCCGCGACGAGCTTTACCAGGGCGAACGGGGCAATGAAACCATTGTCATACAGTACCGAGACCCGGGAAAAGCCGCCCCCGCTGCGGTCGACCCGGAGCCGGGTACGGGTTCCACCCTTGTAGCTGATGTCGACGAGGACATATCCGCTATAAACGTCATACGTTAAGTCTTCGGCGGTACCCGACGGGTGAGCGATCTTGGCCAGCAGGGCGCACCCGCTGTTCTTGAAATAAGCGTCGACATTGTCATCCTGGGCATGGGCGCCGGTGCTGATCATCAGGAGGGCGCAGATAAAGCCGGTATAAAAGGCGATGGATATCTTTTTCATAAACCAGTGTATTTAGTGTTTATACCTATAGAGTACACTGGAAGGGGCGAAAATCGTCAGTCTCCGAAAATATTTTTTAGATTTTCCCGGGCAGGGGCAAAGGAGGGGTTTATGGACAGGGCCTTTTTGAAGGCCTCCGACGCCGCTTTTGGTTGACCGAGAACCTGGTATACGAGCCCGAGATAGTTATATCCATGTTCCTCATTAGGAAGCAGTTGCACGTACATTTCGAAGTCGTCCAGGGCTTCCCTGGGCTGTCCGGTCGCCAGGTGCACGCGCCCGAATTCCAGGTAACCTGCGGGACAAAGGGAATCAAGGGCGATCGATTGACGAAGCAGGGCCGTGTCGGAAAATCCCCTTAACAGCAGTGTCCGGGCTTCTATCTGCCTGGCCATAAGCGTATCGCCGGAGGCGAGCGTATCAGCCATCGCCAGGTTCAGGGGGTTATAGCCCTTGACCGCCGTGGCAAAGGTGGCGGTATCGCCCCCGTATAAAGGGTCCAGGAGGTCGTCGAACGTCGTCAACAACGTGGTTTGCAGGGTGGTGCGCATATCCATGGTCAGCGCGGAATCCCCGCCGCTCCGCTTGAACAGCGTGTAATAGTAGTACGCAGAATTGTCTTGCGGGAGGACCAGGCTGCCGGCCTCGATCTTTTCCTTGAAGGAATAGTAGACGCTTTTCAAATAGCCCTCGGCCACCGCGTTCCAGGGATCGATTTCCAGGAATTCCCGGGTTTCACCCACTATGTCGTTCTTGACAACGAATGGATTGTTGGCGACCTTGGTCTTGGCTCCCGGGATGGGCGCCAGCCTTTTGTATTCTTCTGATGGGGAGTTGGCCTGGTACTGCTGCCGCGCCTCCGAGACCATTGCCGGCCAGGTCCTGCTGACGACGAATTCCTTTTGTCCCACGATTTCCGGCTGCTGGGGGCCGCCATAGGCTTTGGCGTCCGGCCCGACCTTGTCATTCAGGTAGGTCTGTAATTCCGAGACGCTGACCTTCCCGTCGCCGTCCCTGTCCGCGAGCCCCTTCATGCCCAGGACGAGGTAGTAGGAAAAAAGGCTCCGCCCGCCACCCAGCTTCGGGCTCATCCAGGATGCCTGGTCCGGCAGGCAGGACAGCAGCTTGATCTCGTGTTGCCAGCTGCCCATGATGGCGCCCGTGTTGACCCTTTTCCCGGTTTCCCCTCCCGCCAGGGAACCGGCGTGACAGGCGTCGCAAATAAAAATGATACTGACCTTCTTCTGGATAAGGGCCTGGATATATCCGTCAAAAAACTGCTTGTCGAGCAGTTCGCCCGGTCTGGTCAGGTAGTTTTTGGCGGGGGCCCTGCCGAGCAAAAGAAAAAAATTGTCAGTCCGGGCCGATTGCTCCGTATCGCCATGCCCGCTGAAATAGATAAAGAGGCGGTCGCCTTCGTGCGCCTCCCCGACAATGCGGTGGAATTTTTCGCCGATCTTTTCCCGGGTCGCCATGGCGTTCAGGAAAAGGGATACCCGGCTGGCGTCGACGTGGGCGGCTTCTTTCAGGTAGAAATAGAATTCCACTGCGTCCTTGTCCGCAAACGTCAGCTTGGGATGGTAAGCATAGTCCGCCACGCCGATGACGAGCCCATACGTCGACTGTCCCCGGGCAAAGACCGAAACCAGACAAAGCCCTGCACCGGCGATTCCGTGTATCCATTTCATATCAACGGGATAGTTGATTCAGTAAAGCCGCGGCTTGATGGTTGTAACCCACGGCATGTGCATTCGCGGATATGGATCGCAACAATTCGGTGGCGGCAGGGATATTGGACGTTTTTAAGAGCGCGAGCGCTTCGTACCACTGTGCCTTCCAGACGAGGTCCGGGGTTTGGGCGTGGCCAATCACCCATTGCAGGTCGGTCATGGCTTTGTCCGGCTCGCCGGTGGCCAGCCAGGAGACGCCCCTGTAATAGTAACCCAGCTCCATGGTTTTCTGCCGCTGATCGTCGCCGCCCTTGGCGATCGGGAGGTTCTCCAGGTCGTATTGCTGGAGCGTGGCATACTTGTCGTTTTTGTAGTCGGTCAGGGCCTGCGCCAGCATCGGGCTGCTGTCCGCGGGCAGGGCGTCTTTTTTGAAGTAAGCGGCAAACAGGTCGGCGGGGTTTGCCGACGGGCCGCCGAAGTGTATGAAGAGGACCGAGCCGCCGATGGCCAGGAGCAGGCAGGCGGCGATGGCGGTCGCCCATGTGAACGAAATGACCTTGCCGCCGCCGGCGCGCGAAGCCGCGCCCGCGGGATGGGCCGCCCGCCACTCCGCCCCCGACCGCTGGATGAGGTCCCGGAAGAAGTCGTCGTCGGCGCCCGCCCTTTCCCCCGGCAAATCATTCAACGCCGCGATCTCTTCCGCCTCATGGACGGTTCCGATGTGCTCCCGGAGCTCCCTTTCGAACGCATAAGCGTCTTTCAGGTCCGCATTCGTTTCCAGCTCCTGCCGGAAAACGGCCGCCTGCGCGGCGTCCATGCCGCCATCCAGGTAGCGCTGTATATTCTGATATTGCTCCAGCGTTATCTCCATGGGTTACTTTTTGTCTTTAAGGGTATGGCAGATGTCTCTCAGCTTCGAAAACGCCCGGTATACTTCATTAGGGACGGATTGCGGGGACACGCCCATGATGCCGGCAATGTCTTCATCACTGTATTTATAGTATTTCCGCAAGGTGATGTACCGCTTCTTTTTTTCATCCATCATGTTCATCGCTTTTAGCAGGATCGCCTGGTCCTCGTTAACGAGGTCGATCGCGTCGACGGCGGGCATCCATTCCGATTTCGTGTCCTTGATAAAGCTCGACTGGATCTTTTGTTCCCCGGTTTGCTTCCGGGCCTGGGTCAACACCTTATTGACACAGAACCGGTAGAAGAAGGAGCTCAGCCGGGCCCCGCGCTCTACGAAGCCTTCCTGTGTCATGTATTGCTGGAACGTCATCAATCCATCGGCAAAGCCCATGCTGCTGTAAAATTCCGGGTCGTGTTTCAGGAACGGGTATTGCCGGGACAGGTTGTCCCGGACAATCCTCGTGAATGTTTCGTAATAGTGCGTATAAAAACAATTGAAAATTCTAATGACCTCCCGTTCGACTTTTTCCCGGAAGATCCGGGTTATCATCCGGGGTTGGTCTAATTCTTGGCAACTCATTACAGGCGGTGGTTTCAGTGCTTTCAAATGTAATGAATTGCCAAGGTTCGGGCAATTACTTATTATTCGAGATACGCAACCCTCCGGTTTGGACGTCGGCGGGAAGAAGGTTCTGGACCTGGTCCGGTGTGAGGTACCGGGCCAGTCCGCCGGGATCGCCGTCCACGAAAATCCGGCTGGTATTGACGGGGATGAGCTGACCGACCGGGTCGTTCTTGTCTTTCATATAGATCGAATACTGGAAATTGCCCAGACCGCCGGACACGATCTGACCGCTGACAACATCCAGCTCCGTATAGGTGCTAAGGCCGTAGCGCGTGGTGACGACACCCTTTTCTTCGGCGAAGATGGTGAAGTAGTCGCCGGTGCCGGCTACGAAGGTGGCCGTCGAATCGATCGATGTCTCGGTCGCGCCGTTGGGATCGTCGATGGCCTTGGTGGCGACCCTTATGGACAGGTTCGACTGGTTTTCGTCACTGAACGTGTATTGATATTGGTCAAAAAGACGGCCGGCCATGTTCGTCCCGGCGTTATCGAAAATACAGCTGTCGATGTGGACCAGGTAACTCCCGGAGAGGGCGGGCGGCTGTTGGCCGTCATAGATGGTCATACCCCAGCTGCGCAGGGAATCGATAATGGGCTCGGGGATGATGTTTTTGATAGAGTCGGAAAAATTATTGCCCTGGGTGTCGCCCGTGGGCGTCGTGTTGCCTGGGCCGCCGTTCTTTTTACAAGCCGGCAGGAGCGAAAGGGTAAAAAGGCTGATAGCCAGGATAAAAGTAATCTGTTTCATGGTAAACCAGTTTTTGGGGGTGATTTACCGTTAAGCGCACGCCGCGGGAAAGAAATCATCACTCCCGGGAAATTTATTTTTGGCGGAATCCACCCCCTGACTAGTCTTTTCCGCACCGCGTCAAATCCTGATTGGGTCTCTATTTTTGTAGGGTCAACCTACTTCAATAATTTCTTACAATGAGAAAAATTACCGTTTTATCGATGATCTCGCTGGATGGCGTCATGCAGGCGCCCGGCGGGCCCGGGGAAGACACTTCGGGCGGCTTCAAATTTGGCGGCTGGACGGCCTCCTACGGGGACGAGGAATTTGGCAGGATCGTGATGGAGGAGCTGAAGCCGGCGGACTATCTGCTGGGCAGGAAAACGTTTGACATTTTTGCCGGCTACTGGCCCCATCACGCCGACTTCTGGCCGGGTATCAATGACGGCACGAAATACGTGCTGTCGCAGACCCTGGAAAAGTCGGACTGGAAAAATACCGTTTTCCTCAAAAGTCCGGCGGACATCAGGAAGCTTAAAGGGTCGGAAGGAGCTGACATCCAGATTTGGGGGAGCAGCGAGCTTATCCATTTGTTGTTACAGAACGACCTGGTGGACGAGCTCCGGCTTAAAATCTATCCGGTGATCCTGGGGGAGGGAAAAAAACTGTTCGACAACGGCGCGATGCCCGCGGCATTTACATTGACGGAGAGCCACGTGACGTCAAAAGGGGTTATCATAGCCGCCTACAAGCGGGCCGGAGAAGTCGTCACGGGCGAAGTCGGGATGTAGACGCCTGGCGAAGCAGGAAATCGACCTCGTCCTTGTCGGGCAACGGCGCCGTGTGCGGCTGCTCATCGAGGATCATCGTGGAGCCTGCGGAAAGCGTGTAGGGAGACCATGGCGGAAGACCCGCGCCATTGGGATCGCCGGTGCGCGCAAAATTGACCCAATACGAAGACATGGTCTCCGCCAGCCGGCGGTCAACGGCTTCCCACGGACGGGAGAGGGTCGCGAGGTTGTCATACGCATATACTATTTCGCCGCCGTGGAAGGCGCCGTATTGCGCCAGGCTGCCGGTGGCGGGCAGACGGCGGCGGAAACGGTACAGGTAGACATGGTGCGCGCCATCGGCCGCCTGCAGGCTGGCCCACGGGTAGTTCTGGATGCCAAAAAGGAGGTCGCGGCTAAAACGTTTCTGGGAGCTGAGCGCGGTGGCGTCGTCGGGGGCGGGGTAGAAGTGCAGGACGGAGTCCGCGGCCGCGCCATACTGTTGTTGCAACTGCTGGCGGAACCGGGCGGCCGATTGGGGACCGCCATAGAAAAAATAGTCGTCTTCATTCCAGCCGGTGAGCAGGTCGCAGGGGTTGTATTCGTGCTTTCGGAATATCTCGCCGATGGGGGCGGGGACGACATAACCGTCGATCACCGGTCCGCGTTGGAAGCCCGTCGTGAGCAGTTGTTCGGCGGGTAGCGCGCGGAGGGCCTTGAGGTCGGCGACCTTGAGCCGGGTGGTGACTTCCTGACCGGTTTGTTCGACCTCCTTCAGGGGAGCGACGCTGGTAAAACCGGGGCTGACGGCGGCGCCGCTTTCGCCGATGGCCCTGCGGAAAAGGCCCTTGGCCAGCGGGGAGGCGACGAGACAGTTGATGCTGATGGAGCCGGCGGATTCGCCGGCGACGGTGACGTTGTCGGGGTCGCCGCCGAAGGCGGCGACATTGTCCCTGACCCAGCGGAGTGCCGCGATCTGGTCCAGCAGGCCGTAGTTACCCGAAGCGGCATGACCCGACTCCGCGGTGAGCCACGGATGGCAAAGGAACCCGAATATGCCTACCCGGTAGTTGATGCTGACAAAGACCACGCCTTTGCGGGCCATCGCTTCCCCGTCATAGACGGGGATGGCGCTGCCGCCGCCGATAAAACCGCCGCCATAGATATACACGAGCACGGGGCGCCGGTCACCGGGGGTCTTGGCGCCCGTCCATACGTTGAGATAGAGACAGTCCTCGTTGATGGGTTTTTCGGGTATCTGGAATTCGGTCGTATAGGCGCCAAATGTCATCGGCTTGCCCTGCATCGGGCTCGGGCCGAAATGGGAGCAGGGGCGCACACCGTTCCAGGGCGCGACGGGTTGCGGGGCTTTCCACCGGAGCTCGCCTATCGGCGGCCTGGCGAAGGGGATGCCCTTAAAGACGTGGACGTCCCCGCTGACCGTGCCGGATATGTCGCCGGAGCGGGTGCGAACGGTCGCGAAAGGGTCCGCCGGGCGGGACTGGGCAAATATGACCGACGCGAGCGCGGCCATGAGCAGTTGTTTCATACGCCAAGAAGTATTATGCGTGCGATAGCGTCTCCAACAGCTGTTCCAGGCTGTTCAACGTCGCGTTCATGCCTTCCTTGAAGCCGAATTCGATCATTTTTTCCATACGTTCCAGCGATTCGTTCCAGATCACGACACGCACCGTCGTCGTCCCGTTGTCCTCGCTGAACGTCAAATCCCATTCCGAGCCGGGCAGCTCGGGGTTTTCATCCTTGTCCGCAAAGGCGTTGGACATTTTGAAATGGGTCTTGGGACTGATCGACACATACTGCTGGAGCGACCACCGCTCGGCCCCTTCCGGGGTGACCATGGCATAAAACCGGCGGCCACCGACCCTGAAATCCATGACCTTTGTCTTTGACAAAAAGGGTTTTGGCGCCCACCATTGGTCGAGTATCTCCTTTTTGGTAAAAGCATCCCATACCAGCGGGAGGCTGGCATTGAATTCCCGAACGATGGTTGCCGTCTTTGCCGATTTGTCGACGTTGAAATCAAATCTCATTTTTTAAGTTTTTTCATCGTTGATAATACCTCGTCCAGCTGACTGAAACGGCTTATCCAGATCTTCCGGAATTGTTCCAGCCATTGATCGATCTCCTGCATTTTATCGATGTCCAGCGAGTAGTAGATTTCCCGGCCTTGCTGCTCCTGTTTAACCAATTCGCATTCGGTCAGTATCCGCAGGTGCTTGGATACCGCCTGCCGCGTGGTGTTGAAGTTTTCGGCAATGGCGCCGGGGGTCATGGCCTGCAAGGCGATCAAGGTGATGATGGCCCTTCGGGTCGGGTCGGCGATCGCCTGGAAAATATCCCGTCTCAATTTGTCTTCATTTTAAAATAACGAAACCCTTCGGTTGCAAATATATGCGCAACTGGTTAGTTTCGCAAATTTTTTTGACGACCCCGGAGCGGGGCCGGAAAGGCACACCGGGAGCCGGGAAATCAGCGACGATAATCCCGCCAAAGCCACTCCAGCGCCTCCGCCAAAGTCTGCTTTTTTACGTCATGGTCGACATGCCCCGCATTCCGCGCAAAAACAAACTGGTATGAATAGCCCTTGGCGGCGAGCGCCGCGGCCATCTTCTCATTGGCGACGACCCAGTCGTGCATGCCGTCGCGCATGACGTTGGGGTTAAAAAGGTCCTGGTCCCCGACCTCCATCCAAATCCGCAGGGGCTTCACAGGGCCTTCCGGGATCAGGTGCTCGTGGAATTCCCACGCGCCGTGCGGCGTCGATGGATCGTACGGCCATTGCTGGTTGACGTAGGTGCCGGAATAGGTGAGGACGCGGTGGTATAGTTCCGGGTGGTACCACGCCATGATCAGCGCGCAGGACCCGCCCGAGCTGCCGCCCATGGTGGCGCGGCCGGAAGGGTCGCGCGTCAGTCGCAAGGAGCATTTACTTTCAACCAGGGGCAGCACCTCTTTTTCCACAAATTCCGCGTAGACCCCATTCATCGCGTCGTATTCCAAACCCCTCTGACTGCCCTGGGCGTCGCCGCCGCCGTTGCCGATGGAGATGGCTATCATGGGCGGGACCTTGCCTTCGGCAATCAGGTTGTCCAATACCGTAAAGAGTAAATTGTCGGGGCCGTCGGCGCCGACGATAAACGGCGCGGCGGTGCCGGCGACGTATTGTTTGGGGACATACACCGTCACCTGGCGGCTGTATGGCGCGGGATGGCTGGTGGTGACGATCAGCCTGGCAGGATCGGCCGGGTCGACCGTGCCAAACGTATTCGGGTCGCGCGCAATCCCGGGATAGATTTTGCTATCCTTAGACGCCATCGTAAAGTGATAGATCGTCCCCTGCGGCACGCCTGTCGATTCCGGCGCGGGGGGATGGGTGGGGCCGAGGATAAAATTTCCATCGACATCGGGAGAGGGGTTGACACCGTCCGGGAGTTCCGTGGCGGTTACGTAACCCGGCGTATGCGGGTCGCGGATGGGGAGCTGGGCTATCGCCGGATGCGCCGTAATAATAGCCATAAGAAAGAATATAAGGTAATGTAGCTTCATGCTGCCGGTTTTTGACTCCTGTGTATAAACTCCCGGTAGGTCATCCTCGCCGCTGGTTTGGGACATCCCCTGATGATATACTCCGCGATGATAAAATGGAATGTCTGGAAAAACAAAGCGAGTATGATCAGGCTCGTCCCCACAAGCAACACGAAGGGGATGACTTTTACAAAGACGATCGTCGAGTGGTGGGCAAAACGGAACGCGGCTACGGTCAGGGCGGCCAATGGAAAGCTGACCGTCCAGAAGGATACCGAGAACTGGAACCGGACCATGCAAAAAAATATCCGGCGGCCGAACACGGCGGCCATAAACAGCGCTCCATAAAACAGGAAGGCGCCCACCATGTCGGCCCGGCCGCCGGTCATTATATCATAGATGGAAAAAGTCATGGAAAACGGGACCGACAACAGGAGCAGCGTCGGATACATCGGCGCGGCGAGCTCCGCCTGGAACAGCAGGCGGGTAAAGATCACCACGATGAGTATGGCGGTAAAAAGGAGGGCGGTGACAAAAAAGAATACACAGACCTCGTGTAT
>NZ_DATJIY010000048.1:0-16902 GCF_035492835.1 Dinghuibacter sp. | reverse complement strand
ATTGGTCTTAAATAACCAATTTGTTAAAATTTTCTTAACGAGGTTGTCTTGATTAAACCTTTGGTTACTGACTGGGTCTGTTATGGGTATCCCTATAGAAAAATATCTATTTCTGTAACCTCCCCATAAAATATACCGTATTTAAGATAGTGAGTTAAGCAAGGTTGAACAAAAAAAGGTCTGACTTTTCTAGGTCGGACCTCACTTTTTTCAGGGCCTGCCGAGCGCGCGCCGGCTAGTACTTTCTGGTGGGCGGGGACGAAGCCGGGGGCGCGTAGACGGGGTAGCTGCCGCGTTCGACGCTGACGCTGCCGGAGATCGAAAAGGTTTTGGCGTCGTTGGTCCACATGAGACCACCGGTGACGCCGGCGTTCCAGCCGAGGGTGTTGAAACCGGGCTTGGCCAGCGGGCCGGGGGCGCCATAGTTGAACAGGGTCGGGGCGACGGTGGCCGCGGCAAAGGCGGTAAAGTTCTTGTTCAGCGGGCGGTAGAGCGCCAGGCCCACCGGTGCGGTCACATAGGACATACCTTGTCCACCCGCGAAGATGTACCCGGCCGATACGGCGGTATAGGGTCTCAGCTGCCACTTATTGATGGGGGTGTACTCCGGGAACGGGGCGAAGCTCAGCGATGGGGCGAAGCCCCAGCCGTTCACCAGGGGGAGCGCGGATTGCGCCCTGGTCGTAAGGAGGGCCATGGAGGCCAGGAGGGTAAAGAGGAGTCGCATACGCGGGTGTTTCACTTTAAAGTTACGGATTTATTGTGGGTTCGCCACGGCTTCGGGGCCGTACATCTGTGCCTTGAATTTCAATGAAGGGGATGGGATAAGGTCGCCGATGCCGAGATCGGGCCACTTTTTGTCGACGGCGGCGATGGTCTTGTCGTCGGCTACGATGATGTTGGGCCAGTCGCGTTGGAAGCCGTCGAAGGCGCGGGTTTTGAGGGTGCCGTCGAGGCCGAGGCAGGCGAAGGGCTTGCGGTCGACGAGGTAGTGATCGCGTTTGGGGTCGAGGTTGTTACAGACGCGCCAGAGGGCGACGGCGAGGTCGTCGACGGGGACGGTGTGCTCGACGTAAAGGATCATTTTGATGCCTTGGGCGCGGGTGTCGGCGCAAAGGCGCGCATGGAGGTCTTCGACGTGGTGGGGCCTGTTTTTGTGTACGGCAACGAAGAGTACCGGGATGTCGAGCGCGAAGAGGGCGTCGTTGACGGCAGTCACGTCGGGGAAGGCCGAGGCGATCCACGATGCTCTTTGCGGAGCGGGCCAGGCATACCGCGTATCCGTTTCTTCGGGGAGCTTGGCGGTGCCGTCGATACACATCTTGCCGCCAAAGCCGAGGGCGTTACAGGCATGGTCGAGGACGTCCATAGGGCCGGTGGCGAAGGCGACGTCGGTGGCGACGTTGCAGTTGGCCATCACGGTCCGGGCCAGCGTGGCGTAGTCGGTGATGGGCGTGGCGGCGTCGGTGAGGACGAGGATCTTGTTGAACATCATCTGGCCCGCGCCCCACATGGCGTTCATGACCTTTTGGCCCTGGCCGGGGAAGTCCTTGCGGATACGGGTGATGACGAGGTTGTGAAAAACGCCCTCCACGGGCATGTCCATGTCCACGATTTCGGGGACGAGGGTCATCTTGATGGGGGCCAGGAAGATGCGTTCGGTGGCCTTGCCCAGCCAGGCGTCTTCCTGGGGCGGGATGCCGACGATGGTCGCGGGGTAGACCGCGCCCTTGCGGTGGGTGATGGCGGTAACGTGAAAACGCGGGTACCAGTCGGGGAGCGAATAATAGCCGGTATGGTCGCCAAAGGGGCCCTCCCAAATGGGTTCTTCGCCCGGTTCCACGTAGCCCTCGATCACGAAGTCAGCGTCGGACGGGACCTCGAGGTCGGGCTGGGTGATACAGCGGACGAGCTCGACGTGCTTTTTGCGCAGGAAACCGGCGAGCATGTACTCGTCAACGTTCTCGGGGAGCGGTGCGGTCGCGGAATAGGCGTAGACCGGGTCGCCGCCCAGTGCAACGGCCACGGGCATGCGCCGGCCGAGCTTTTTGTATTCGGCGAAGTGACGGGCGCTGACCTTGTGTTTGTGCCAGTGCATGCCGGTGAGGGTCGGGCCGAAGACCTGCATACGGTACATGCCGACGTTCCGGATGCCGTTGAGCGGGTCCTTGGTGTGGATGATCGGGAGGGTGACGAAACGGCCGCCGTCCTTGGGCCAGCACTGTATGATGGGTAGCTTGTCGAGGTCGGGGGTTTGCATGATGACCTCCTGACACGTGCCCCTACCTTTTTTGACCTTGGGCATCCAGGACGCGAACTGCCCCAGCTTTGGCAACATGCCGAGCTTGTCGAGCAGGCCTTCCTTGGGGCTGGTGAGGAGCTTGAAGAGGGCCTCGATGTCGCGGGTGATGTCGTCGAGGTTGTCCACGCCCAGCGCCATGCACATGCGGCGCTGGCTCCCATAGGCGTTCATCAGTACGGGAAAGGCCGTCCCGGTGTTTTCGAAGAGGAGGGCCTTGCCGCCCCCGCCGCTTTTGCTGATGCGGTCGGTGATCTCCGCGATCTCGAGCACGGGGTCCACGTATGTCTTGATGCGGAGCAGCTCCCCCGCCGATTCCATTTTATCTATAAAAGCCTGCAGGTGTGGATAAGCCATCCCGCGAAGTTAGTGCAAATGCGTATGCATATAGTTCACGAGGGCCTGGACGGTCGTCAGCTTTTCGGCGTCCTCGTCGGTGATCTTTATTTCGAATGTTTTTTCGACCTCGGTAAACAGCTCCAACGTATCCAGCGAATCCACGCCGAGGTCGTCGGTAAATGAATCGGTCATCTTGATCTGGTCTTTTTCCAAACCCAGCTTGTCGGACATCAGGACCCATAAGCGGGTCTCCATCGTTTCCATGGTCATCGTGCTCATATTGTACAAGGTTTTACGGATTGACTTGCCCAAATGCCGTGCCTTCCCCGGTTTTCGGGCATTTTGACGGGTGCTTGGGCTATCATTTTGATAAAATTAATTTCATTTTAACATGGGCGGCGCGACGCCGCGGCGCGGCGGGCGGCGGCGCGGTGTGGCGGGCGGCGCCTACTCTTGCGACTGCCGGCCCACCGGGGCGTTATCGTCGTCCCGGCCCTTGTAGGCCGAATCCGTCACGTGGTGATCGTGCTGCGCCACGATCTCCGGCCAGTACTCCATAAAGGACTTGCCCGCGTCCTGGATGTATTGGTAATACTCCACTTCGTTGGCGTAGGTCTTCAACTGGTCATAGGACGGACGGTACATCTTCATAAACGTGTCGAGGGCCGGGTGGGTCATACCCGTTAGCTTTTCGACCAGGGCCTTGTTGAAGCGGTGGTCGACATAGCGTTGCTTTTCGTCCTCGATCAGGTACCGCTGCGTGGACATCCGGCTTTTCTCGATGGCCCTGCCGGTCAGGAGCATGTCGAAGTCGAGCCCGATGCCAAACTGCCGGCCCCGCATCTTCCCGCCTTCGATCATACCGGGGTCGCCATAGTTGAACAGGTCCTGGTACTCCCGTCGGTTTTGCAGGGAGTCGAGGTGATAGCTGTTGGCCGTTACGGTAACGGGCGTCAGGTTGACGCTGGCGATGCCGTACATGCTGATGTCAAAGGCGTCCGGGTTGGCCATGAGCTTCACCGGGAACCACGCCGTCCGCTTGCTCAGGTACTCGAAATAGATCGAGTCGGTTTCGGGCACCTTTATGTGGTAGCGGCCCAGCGAATCCGTCGCGGCGGTGGCGCCGGAGCCGCTGTGGACGTCCACTTCGCCCAATCCGTTGATCATGCTGCCATCATATACCGTACCCCGGACGACGATCTGGGCCGTCGTATTTTTTGCGCAACAAACTCCTATCAGCAGGTAGAACAGCCAACGTCCACTCACTTGCATTCCGACGTTTTGGCCCTCAGACCCGCGGCGCGGGCGAAGGTTTAAACCGCTTGTCAGGGGATTACGCCTCATGGCCTAAGGGTGGGGTCGGTGAATGCGAGGGCGAGGGAGGAGTCGGTGAACGCGGCGCGCGGGGGCGCGCCGCGTGACGACTAGTACGCATAGCCCGCGGGGGCGTCGGTGGGAGCGGCGCCCCACTTTTTGTTGGGGGCGGGGCCCATGTCGAACTCGAGGGTGCCGCCGGCAAGGATGTCTTTGTGGGTGATGTAGGTTTTGGTGTAGGGGTGGCCGTTGAGACGGGCGGCCTGGATGTAGATGTTCTTGCCGCCGGCCTTGGGGGCGAGGACGGTGAACCTTGCGCCGCCGGGGAGGTTGATGACTGCTTTGCGGAGCTGGGGGGAGCCGAAGGCGTAGACGCTGCTGGCGGGGTTGACGGGGTAGAAGCCCATCGACGAGAAGATGTACCAGGCGCTCATCTGGCCGCAGTCTTCGTTACCCGCGTAGCCGGAGGACTTGTCGTTGTAGAGCTCCTGCATGATGCGGGCGGTGTAGAGCTGGGTCTTCCAGGGTTGACCGGCGTAGTCGTACAGGTAGGGGGTGTGGTGGCTAGGCTCGTTGCCGTGGGCGTCCTGACCGATAAAGCCGGAGGCGTTGCCGTTGACTTCGGAGGGTTTAGACACCAGGGTAAAGAAGGAGTCGAGCTTGTTGATAAAGCCGTCGGCGCCGCCGTAGAGACGGATCATACCGGGGACGTCCTGGGGAACGTACCAGCAATACTGCCAGCCGTTGCCTTCGGTGTAGGGAGCGCCGCCGTTGCCGCCATAGCTGAGCGGGTCGAAGGGCGTCACCCAGTTGCCGTCGGCGTTGCGGCCGCGGAAAAAGCGGGTGCCGGCGTCATACACATTATGGTAGTAGGTGGCGCGCTCCATGAAGTATTTATAGTCTTCCGTTTTGCCCATGGCATTGGCCATCTGGGCGACGCACCAGTCGTCAAAGGCGACTTCGAGGGTGAGCGATACCGACTGGGATTCCTTGTCTTCGGGGAAGTAGTGGTATTGGTCGAGGAAGCGGAAGGGCGCGCCGGGATGGTCGACGGTGGACGACGCGCGGATGGCGGCGTAGGCCTTCTGGTAGTCCACGCCGGGGATGTGCTTCAGGTAGGCGTCGACGATGACGGGGATGGCGTGGTTGCCGATCATGCAATAGGTTTCGTCGCCCCAGAGCTGCCAGATCGGGAGGTAGCCGTAGGTGTCGTACTGCCTCAGGAAGGAGTTGATAAAGCCCGCGGTACGCGCGGGTTGCACCAGGGTGTAGAGCGGGTTGGCGGCGCGGTAGGTGTCCCACAGCGAAAAGGTGCTGTAGTGCGTGCCGTCCGCGGCTTTGCGCGTGGTGAAGTCGGTGCCCACGTAGGAGCCGTCCGCGTCGGCCAGGTTGTTGGGCTGGGTAAAGGCGTGGTAGAGACCGGTGTAGAAAATGCGCTTTTGCTCGTCGGTGCCGTCGACACCGATGCACCCCAGCTCTTTATTCCACTGGGCGCGGGCATCGGCGACGGTGGATTCGAAATCGAAGCCGGGCATCTCGGCGGCGAGGTTGCGTTCGGCGCCTTCGAGGCTGACGGAGGACAGACCGACCTTGACCAGGACGGGGGCGTTATTTGAGGCGTTGAAGTCAAAGACGCCCTTGACGCGGGTGCCGTTGGCGATCGAGCCGTTTTGGATCACGGTGCGGCCGTTCAACAGGGCTTCGCTGACGAAGGGCTGGGAGAACACGGCCCGGAAATAGACCTTGCGCAACCGGCTCCAGCCGGTGATGATGCGGTAGCCTTCGATGGTATGGTCGTTGACGACTTTTATTTGAGCGGATATAATCCGGCACTGCCAGTAGTTGCGCTTTTTGTCGAGCGAATGGTCGAGGTCGACGACGACGTGACCCAGCGTCCCCGTGGGGAAGGTATAGCGCTGCAGCCCGACGTGGGCGGTGGCGGTCAGCTCCGCCTTTGTCTTCCACGTCTGGAGCAGGACGCTGTAGTATCCGGGGGTGGCCTGCTCGCCGGCGTGCGTAAAGGCGGACTTGTATTTGGCGGGGTCCCACTGGACGTCGCCGGTATAGGGCATAAAAAGAAAATCGAACAGGTCGGCCACCCCGGTCCCGCTGAGGTGGGTATGGCTGAAGCCTACAATGGAATGATCATTGTAATCATACCCGCTGGCCGGGTCGTCCGGCGCTTCCCGGGTATCCGGGCTCAGCTGGACGAATCCGAACGGCACGGTGGCCCCGGGGAAGTTGCTTCCCGAAAGGCTGTTGGAGTCGACGGCGCCGGTGCCGATAAAGGGGTTGACAAAGCTGGCCGGGTCCGTGGCCTGGGCCTGTGCGATACAGGCGACAGCCATGGCCGTAAGGGACAACGCGAATTGTTTGAATTGGATCATATACGTGAAGCTAAAACCATTTTGCAAAACACAATGATACGTAATGTGGAATAATTTGCACACAAGAATACGAAACCACACCAGGGAAGCGCACGCGCGCCTGGAGCACCGGATGGTGTCGCGCATCAGGCGGATCAAAGATAAGGAGGAGTATCACGGCTTGCTGGCGCTTTTTTATGGATTTTATAAGCCCGTGGAGGATAGCTTGGGCACGACGTTCGCTTCGGATAGCCTGTTAAAGGACCTCGGGGTGGCGCCGGCCTCGTTGTATAAGGGCTGGGTGGCGCCGCGGCACCCGGTGGGCGCGCGGTATGTGTTGGAGGGATCGATGCATGGCGGGCCGTATATCGCGGCGATGATCGAGCGGCAGGTGGGCGAGCGGCAGTTGGAGTGCCCCCTACCCTTTTATTTTCTTAAGAGGGCGGCGGCCAGTGAGAGATGGAATGGTTTTGTGGAACTACTCGAGACCGTGCCGGCCGGGGAACACGCCCACGTACTGGATACCGCGCTGAGCACCTTTGACCATTTTAATCATTGGATCGACCACTATGACAAGTCCCGACATCACCTTGCGGCAGCCGCCGCGCAAGAACTATGAAAGCGATGTGTGCGGCAGCCTGCCGATACACCAGATCAACCAGGTCCAACCCTACGGGGTGCTGCTGGTCATCGACCGGGACACGCTGGCGATCATACAGGCCAGTGAGAATACGGAACGCGTGTTTGGGTTGGCGGCGAGGGAGCTCGTAGGGGCGCTGCTGACGGCGCATGCGCGCGCGGGCGGCAGGGACGCGGGCCGCGGGGCCATGGACACGGGCGGCGGCGGGGCGGCCGGCGGGTTGATACCCGACGCGGCGCTCGAGGGACGTAGCGACAAGCTACCCAAGACGTGGATCATCCGGGATAAGCCCTACACCACACTCGTCCATCTAAAAGGGTCTTATATACTGGCAGAGATCGAGCTCACACCGGCGGGTGACCGCAGTTTCGTGTCGACCTTCCAGGACATACGGCATTCGATGGCGGCGATCGAGTCCGCGGGGTCGACAGCGGGGGTTTGCGCGGCCGCGGCGCGGGAACTAAAAAGGTTATCTGGTTTTGACAAGGTGATGATCTACCGCTTTGACGAAGACTGGAACGGGTATGTGGAGGCAGAAGCGATGGAGGAAGGCATGGAATCATACCTGGGTTTTACCTTCCCGGCGTCGGACATACCGCCGCAGGCGCGGAAGCTCTACCTGACGAACCCCTACCGGTTCATACCAGACCGGGACTACAAACCGGTCCACTTATACCCGGTCATCAACCCGGCCACGCGGACGTTTATCGATCTTTCGGAGTGCAACCTGCGGGGCGTGGCGCCGGTGCACGTCGAGTACCTCAGGAACATGGGGATCGTGGCGTCGATGTCGACGCGCATACTGGACGGGGAAAAACTTTGGGGGTTGGTGGCCTGTCACCACCGGACGGCCAAGGACCTGGACTACGAGCTGTGCTCGGTTTTCGAGCTGATGAGCCACGTGGTTTCGGCGCGGATCGCCTCCATCCGGTTCAAGGAACAGGATGCGCTGAATGCCGGGCTGCACGAGCGGTATAACCGGCTGATCGAGGCCATATACGGTTCGGAGGAGCTCCACCAAAGCCTGCTGGGGACCGCCACGGGGGTGGCGAACCTGCTGTCCGGCGGGGGCGCGATACTGAGCTACCGGGGACGGATATACGCCGCGGGTGACGTTCCGTCGCGCGCGTTCCAGGAGGACCTGGTGCTCTGGCTCCACACCAAGGAGCTCAAAAGGGCGCTCGCCACGGACGCCTTCCCCACGCTCTATGACCGGGCGGAGGAGCAAAAGGGGCTCGCCAGCGGCGTGCTGGTCATCCCGCTTAACTGGAAGAAGGACGAGTACCTGATCGTGTTCCGGCCGGAAGTCGTGCGGGAGATCAACTGGGGTGGCAACCCCGACGAGCGTATCCGTTTTGAGCCCAACCAGGTCAACTACCACCCGCGGGCCTCGTTCCGGGAATGGCGGCAAAAGGTCAGTGGGACGTCGCTGCCCTGGCGCCCCGAAGAGCTGACGATCGCGGAGAACCTGCGGACCTTCATACACGAATACATCCACAACCATTACCTGACGTGAAACAGCGGCAAACGATACAAGGCTATGTGATTGCCATCGGCGCCTCCGCCGGCGGGCTCGAAGCGATCCACGACTTTTTCGACCATATGCCGGAATCGGGCAAGGCGGCCTTTGTCATCATCCAGCACCTTTCTCCGGACTATAAGAGCCTGCTCGTGGAGCTGGTCGGCCGGCATACGCACATGAAGGTCTTCGAGGCCACCGACGAGCTCACGGTGGAGAACAACTGTATTTATATCATCCCGAACGACAAATTCATCACGATCCGCAAGAACCGGCTGGTGCTCGGTGAAAAACGCGGCGGCCCCGGGCCTAACACGGCGGTGGATGTATTTCTATCGTCTCTGGCGCGGGAGTGGAAGAACCGCGCGATCGCGGTGATCCTGTCGGGGACGGGGACCGACGGCACCCGGGGTATCGAGGCCATCAAGCAACAGGGCGGGATGGTCCTGGTCCAGGACCCCGCGACGGCGCGGTTCGACGGCATGCCCAACAGCGCGATCAGCTCGGGGAACGTGGACTTCGTCCTGCCCCCTTCCGACATGCCGGTGGAGATACTCCAGTACATCCACCAGGATCCGCTGGCGGACCTGAACGGGGGCGAGATCGACAACCAGACGCTGGAGGAGGTTTTTTCCCTGATACACCAGGAGGCCGGTTTCGACTTCCACTATTATAAGACCCCGACGATCCAGCGCCGGATCATCCGGCGCGCACTCCAGGGGAACCACCGGACGCTGGCGGATTATATCGGTGCGTTGAGGGGCAACCCGGATGAAGTCCGGCTCCTGGGGAAGGACTTCCTGATCGGGGTGACGAGGTTCTTCCGCGACCCGGAGGCTTTCCGGGTATTGCGGGAGCAGGTTTTACCCGAGCTGCTGGCGGGCAAAAACAACGACGACGCGGTAAAGGTCTGGGTCTGCGCCTGCAGCACCGGGGAAGAGGCGTATTCGATCGCCATCCTGCTGTCGGAGGCGATGGAGGCCACGCGCGTTTTTTTTGAGGTAAAAATATACGCCACCGACCCGGACCCGGCGCACATCGAGATCGCGTCCCAGGGAGCGTACCCGCTGACGATCGCCGAAGACGTGCCCGAGGAGTACCTGCACAAATATTTCGCACAGACGGGGAATACGTACACGGTGACGCCGTCGCTCCGCAAGAAGATCGTCTTTGCACGGCACAATGTGATCAAGGACCCTCCTTTTATCAAGAACGACCTGGTCACGTGCCGGAACATGCTCATCTATATGAGCCCGATCCTCCAGCAAAAGGTCTTTTCGATCCTGCTCTTTTCTGCGCGCCGGCAAGGCTATCTCTTCCTGGGCTCCAGCGAGCACGCCGGTTTTCCCAAGGACATGGTGGCGGAGGTGAGCGGTAAATGGAAGATATACCAGAAGACCGCCGAATCCCGGCCGGGCGCTTACCCGATACCGTTGATCGGGGAGCGGAAAAGCACCCGCCGGACCGGCGGCGCGTCCTCGGACGCGGCCACGCGTGGCCAGCAGCAGCTTTGGGAAGAGTCGCAGGCCGCGCTCACCGAGGAGTGGGGCATGGCGGCCTTTTTTATCGACAATGTCTTTGACATCAAGGAAGCGGTGGGAAACTACCGCGCGCTCCTCTCGCTACCGGAGAAGGACCTCCACCTGAACCTGCTGAAGATGGTGCCGCGGGGGCTCGCGTATGTGCTGGCCACCGAAATCCGCAAGGCATGGACGGAGGAGCGGAGTGTCAATCTGAAGGGCGTGCCGTTCACGCGGGACGATACACCGCTGCTGATCGACATCCTGATACGGCCTTCTCAACCCGGGCGCCGGCAGCCGTTCACGCTGGTGGTGATGCGGGAGCAGGAGGCGCCGGTCGCCGCGGCTACCGTTCACGCGCCCTCGGCCGTGCCTACGGAGGGGCTCGAAGACTACGTCCGCACGCTCGACGCGGAGCTCCAGGAGACGCGCCGGAACCTGCAGCTGGCGATCGAGGACCTGGAGACCGCCAACGAGGAGCTCCAAAGCTCCAACGAAGAGCTGCTCAGCGCCAACGAAGAGCTCCAGAGCTCCAACGAGGAGCTCCAGTCGCTGAACGAGGAGCTCCATACCCTCAACACCGAGCACCAGCTCAAGATCGGGGAGCTGCTCCAGGCCAACGACGACCTGAACAACTATTTCCGGTCGACCGATATCGGGCAGGTGTTCCTGGACCCGGAGCTGCGTATCCGCAAGTTCAACCCGGCCTCGGCCCGGATGATCAACTTCATCGAGTCCGACCTGGGCCGCTCGATCACGCACATCTCCAACAACATCCGCTACGACAACCTGAACGGCGACATCGAAGCGGTGCTCCGGGACGGCAAGACCATCGAAAAGGAGGTGCGGCTCCACGACGGCAAAGACCTGCTGATGCGGGTCATGCCCTATATTTCCCGGGAAAAAACGACGGCCGGCGTCATCCTGACCTTTGTCGACATCACGACGATCACGCAGCTCAACAACATCGTCCGCGGGGTTTTCAATTCCAGTCCGAGCGCCATTTTGGCGATGCGGACGCTGAGGGACGTCAACAATACCATCACCGACTTCAGCATCCTCGCCGCCAACGACGCCGCGGGCGGTTTCCTGAGCAGCCCCGGGGCCGACTTCACCGACAAACGCGTCCGGCAGGACGTACCGCTGCTGGCCGCGCACGGGTTGTTCGAGGTCTATTCGACGGTCGTCACCCTCAACCGGAAGATGCACCTCGACCTGTACGTGGACGAGCAGGACCGGTGGTTCGAGGTCACCGCGGTCAAGATGATGGATGGCCTGGTGGCGACGTTCACCGACATCACCGAGAAAAAGCAGGTCGAGCAAAAGCTGAAAAAGAACTACGTCGAGCTGATCAATACCAAGGACAACCTCCGGGTGCTCAACACCGACCTGGAAGACAAGGTCCGCGAGCGCACCCGGGAGCTGACCGAAAGCGAGGAGCGCTTCCGGCTGGTCGCGGGCGCGACCAACGACGCGATCTGGGACTGGGACTTCGTCAACAACCGGATCTGGTGGGGGGACGCCTTTTACAAGCTGTTCGGGTACCGGGAGGGGGACCGCGCCTTTTGGCTGGACAAGGTCCATCCCGACGACCGGAAGGCCACCGAAGACAGCCTCAACGACGTCATCAACAACCGGCGCGCGCACTGGAGCTGCGAGTACCGCTTTCTGCGGTCGGACGGACAGTACGCAAACATCCTGGACCGCGGCCGGGTACTCCTCGGGGAATACGGCACGCCCTACCGGATGCTGGGTTCGATGCTGGATCTGACCGACCTGAAAAAGGCCGAGCAGGAAATCAAGGCGATGAACGAGGAGCTGGAAATAAAGGTGGCCAGCCGCACCCGGGAGCTCGCCGACCTCAACCGCGACCTGGAGCAAAGCAACCACGACCTCCAGCAGTTCGCGTCGGTGGCGTCGCACGACCTGCAGGAACCGCTGCGGAAGATCCTGATTTTCTCGAATTTATTACGCGACCGTTTTGGCGAGGCGCTCGACGGCGTGGGCCTGACGTACATCGACAAGGTCCTCCACGCCGCGCAGCGCACCAAGTCGCTCGTGACGGACATCCTGAATTATTCCAGCCTCAACTCCCAGAGCTATCGTTTCGAGCGGATCTCGCTTTCGGAGATCGTGTCGGAGCTGCTGGACGACTTCGAGCTGGTGATCCGGGAAAAGCAGGCGGAGGTCTTTTCGGATGTGCTGCCCGAGGCGGACGTGATCCCGGGGCAGATCCGGCAGGTGTTCCAGAACATCCTCTCCAACGCGCTCAAATTCTCGCGGGAGGGCGTAAAACCCGTCATCCGGATCACCTGTGAATCAGACGGGGAACGCGTCCGGATCCATATCCGCGATAACGGCATTGGTTTTGACGAGAAATTCTCGGCGGCTATCTTCAATTTATTCCAGCGCCTGAACTCCAAGGACCGGTACGAAGGTACGGGGATCGGGCTGGCCATCACCAAAAAGATCATCGAACGGCACAACGGCCAGGTGATGGCGCACAGCCGGGAGGGTGAGGGCGCGGAATTCGTCGTGGTATTGCCGCTACGCCAGGGAGCGCTTTGATTTCTCCGGCATTTAGTTTATATTTCTAACTAAACGCTTGCTAATGCCTGTTACACCAACACCCACCGTTGAAATCGCCCGTAACAAGAAGAATCTTTCCTGGTTCCTCACGGGAGGGCTGATCCTGTTTTTCTTCGGTTTGTTACTGCTCGTTTACCCGACGCCTTTCATATCGTTGGTGCCGCACCAGATCAACGCCGCCTTTATCATCGAGGCGGTAGGCGTCTCCGTGATGGTGATCGGCGGCATCTACAGCTATATCATGGCGGTGCGTATCGCCAGCGTTTTCCCCGCGATGATCATTTCGGACAAGGACATCTACGATCATACGGGCACCCCCGGGGACGGGCTGATCAACTGGGAGGACATCTCGGGTTTCCGGGAGTCGCTGATCCGCGGGCACCGGTTCATCACGGTGCTGGTGAAGCACCCGCAGGTTTACATCGACCGACAGCGCAACCCGGTCAAGAAGCGCCTGCTGGCGCGGTTGAACTCGGACTTCGGGTCGCCGATACAGATACCGGCGGAGGCGCTGGCGTATGACTTGCGGAGTCTTATGATCTTGCTGGAGGCGCGGTTGGATAGTTATCGCGCGTCGGTGCTTCGTTCTTAGCCTTTTTTTTACAGCCGTTCGATGAGGAGCGCGCTCGCGCCGCCGCCGCCGTTGCAGATGCCGGCCAGGCCGTAGCGGCCGCCGGTTTGCTGGAGGATGCTCAGGAGCGTGATCGTGATGCGGGCGCCGGAGCAGCCGATGGGGTGGCCGAGGGCGACGGCGCCGCCCCAGACGTTAAGGCGGTCTTCGGGGATGCCGAGGTCGCGGGCGTTGGCCTGGGCGACGCAGCTGAAGGCTTCGTTGATTTCGAAGTAGTCGATGTCGGCGATGGTGAGGCCGGCTTTCTCCAGGGCGCGGTTCATCGCGATCGTGGGGGTGGTGGTGAACCATTCCGGGTCCTGGCTGGCGTCGGCGTAGGAGACGATGCGGGCCAGCGGGCGCCACCCGTTGGCCAGGGCCGTCGTGGAGGCGGCAAGCACGAGCGCGGCGGCGCCGTCGTTGATCTTGGAGGCGTTGGCGGCGGTAATGACGCCGTCTGGTTTGAATGCGGGTTTTAAAGTCGGAATCTTGTCGAATTTTACCTTTTTGTACTCTTCGTCCTCCGTTATGGTCTGCGGGTCCCTGCCCTCGGTGGTGATAGGGACGAGCTCGCCTTGCATATATTCTTTGGCGTAGGCCCCGGCGGCGCGTTCGTAGCTCCGTATCGCGTAAGCGTCCTGCATTTCCCGGGTGAGACCGTATTTCGTGCTGCACAGCTCCCCGGCGTTGCCCATGGCGTAGTCCTTATAGGGGTCCCAGAGACCGTCCTTGAGCATGCCGTCGATCAACTGGCCGTTGCCCATGCGGTAGCCGGTACGGGCTTTGTCCAGGTAATAGGGGACGTTGCTCATGCTTTCCATGCCACCGGCAACGACGATGTCGACGTCGCCCTGTCTGATGTCCTGGGCGCCGAGCATGACGGCCTTCATACCGGAGGCGCATACCTTGTTGACGGTGGTGCAGGGAACGCTGGTCGGGATGCCGGCATAGATGCTGGCCTGGTTGGCGGGCGCCTGGCCGAGGCCGGCGCTCAGGACATTGCCCATGTACACTTCCTGTATGTCGTTGGGTTGCAGCCCGGCCCGTTGTATGGCGGCCTTGATGGCGGCGGCGCCGAGCTTTGTCGCGGGTATTGACGCCAGTGCGCCGTTGAAGCTGCCGATGGGGGTGCGGGCCGTGCCGAGGATATAGACTTCTTTGTTCGCCATTTTCTGGGGTTGAGGGGGTAAAGATAACACTTGTTAGTTTAATTGCATTGTTTTTGGCTTTGTCATTATTGGCGAACCGGTAACAACCGGGGTGGAAAATTAACCCTATCTTGGACGAATTCAACCCAACCTACGATATCCCATGAAGCCAACGATTGCGGGCAAAAAGGGCCCTCATTTTATGGACTATGTCCTGGAACCGCCCGCCTATGGCTGGGCGGACGCCGATAACAACCTGATCAAACCCAGCCGCCGCCAGATACTCAACGAGTTTTTCCGCCGCCTGAATATATTCTCATCGACCAAGAACTGGTTGTCGTTCTTCAGCTGGTTCCGGGTGCTCTGCCTGGTGCCCTTCCTTTACCTTTTTATCGCCCGCTATTTCAGCTTCCCGCTGCTGGCCGTCGGGTTTGTCTACAGCATGATCATCATGGGCTCCCACGGCACGGTCTGGTACCACCGGTACTGCACCCACGGCGCCTACCAGTTCCGGAACCGCTTCTGGCGATTCGTCACCCGGAACCTCACGATCAACGTCGTCCCCGAGGAGCTCTACGTCATTTCCCACCACGTCCACCACGCCAAGTCGGACCAGCCGGGCGACCCTTACAACGCCCAGGCGGGCTTCCTGTACTGTTTCCTGGCGGACGTCAACCACCAGCCCATCTCGCAAAGCCTGTGCGAAAAGGACTACGACCGGGTCACCGGCCTGTTGGACCACACGGGTGTAAAGCCCAATACATTTGCCCAGTACCAGCGCTGGGGCTCGATCGTCCACCCCGGCCGCGAAATCCTCGGCTGGTTCGCCAATTGGGGATTCTGGGGTTGTGTGTTTTATTTTTTGGGCGGATGGGCCCTGGTTTGTACGCTCTTTGCGGCCGCGGGCTTCTGGGCCGTCGGCGTACGCACCTTCAACTATGAAGGCCACGGCAAGGGCAAGGACAAACGCCGCGAAGGCACCGACTTCAACCAGGCCGACCTCTCGATCAACCAGATTTGGCCCGGCTTTGTCGCCGGTGAATGGCACAACAACCACCACCTCTACCCTTCCAGCGCGCGGAGCGGGTTCCTGCGGCACCAGATCGACTTTGCGTGGTACTATATCAAGTTTATGAGCATGGTGGGGGCGGTGTCGAGCTATCACGACTCGCGCGCCTTATTTCTCGAGAAATACCACCGGCCGTATGTGGAGCACCTTAAACGGGACCGCGGATAAGCTTCAAAAGGATTTTTACCCTTTTTTGGTAAATCTAAAGCCTCGCTATGGCAAAAATGTAGTTAGAGGATTTATTGCAAGAATTCAGACATTAAGGTCGATTTCGAATTCAAGCGAAATGGTACAGTTTAGAAGTTGGTATTTTGAGAAATTAGAAAAAGAAGCGAAGTATAGAGGAATGCACAGCATTAGAGTAAATAAGCAGTTTCGTATAATTCTAAAAATTGATAAGAAGAAGAACAAACTGGAAGTAGTGGAGGTTTGTGAAGTTCACGACCTTACAGACTATCATTAAAATTGTAAAAACTATACAATCGGTATGGAAAGCAAGCATGTGGTTTTAGGCACAAACAAACAAACCATCTATTCCGCTGTTGCCATCCACCCTGGAGAGATTCTAAAAGAGGAAATCGAAGCACGGGAGTTGGCAAAAACAGCAGTCGCCAAGCATCTCGGGATTCAACCAGGGCACCTCAGTGAACTTTTTAAGGGAAAGCGGAATATATCCCCTGCCATTGCGCTCAAATTGCAAATGTTACTGGATATACCAGCCGAGACATGGCTGGGGTTGCAAAACTTATATGACTTGACCATCCTAAGGTCAATGATGGTGGCGGCGAAGCCTAAAGCCGGTACGGTCGCCCGGGCGGCCAAGAAAGCGGTGGCTTAAGCAACAAGTTTTTGATAGCCGCTGAGGAAGCGCTGGAACCAACCCAGGCGCAGCAACACTTTTTCCCAGAGGAAAATACCGATGATGGCGACGGTTATACCGGCGAGCACGTCCAGGACGTAATGGTGTGAGGTATATACGGCGGCGAACCAGATGCCGAGGACGACTGTGCCCAGGAAGACGTTGATTCCCCGGGGGGCCCGGCTGCGGAGACCGTAGTAGAAAGTGACCAGGGGATACGCGGCGTGAAGGGAGGGCATGGCGGCAAAGACATTGGAGCTTTTGGCGTACAGGCCGTGGAACACATGGATGTGGAAATAGTCGTCGAAGCGCGCCAGGCCGGCGGTGTAGCCGGGGGTGCGCGGGTCGAAGACAAAGCCGTGGAGCTGGACGTACCAGGGAGGCGCGGCGGGGAAAGTGTAATACACGAACCAACCCAGGAAGTTTACCCAGAGGAAGGTGAGGGCGAAGGGGACGACCCAGCGCCGTCTTTTTACAAACAGATATATACCAAAGCCCAGGGGGACGGGCATCCAGCAGATGTAGAAGGCGCCGCTCAGGAGGTCGGGGGCGGTGGCGGCGTGTGCCGCGAGGTATTCGTTTATCGATTGGGCGCCGATGTGGAAGAGGCGCTTGTCGGTCTCATAGAGG
>NZ_DATJIY010000047.1:0-20871 GCF_035492835.1 Dinghuibacter sp. | reverse complement strand
CACCCCACCCCACTCCCCGAGGCCGCAGGCGAAAAGTCAACACGGGGCGGCCGGTGAAGCCGGGGACCGAGGGAAGACCGGAGCCCGCGAAGCCTAGGCGACGGCGATGGCGGTGACGGTGATCTCGACGTTGACGTTCTTCGGGAGGGTTTTTACCGCTACGGTCTCGCGGGCGGGGAAGTCAGAGGTGAAATATGAACCGTAAACTTCGTTAACGGATGCGAAGAGGCCCATGTCAGACAGGAATATCGACGTCTTGACGATGTCGGAGAAGTGGAAGCCGGCGGCGTCGAGGATCGCGCCGATGTTCTTCATCACCTGGTGGGTCTCGGTAACGATGTCGCCGGTGGCGAGGTCCCCGGTCGCGGGAATGATGGCCACCTGGCCGGACACGAACAACATGTTGCCGGCCACGACGGCCTGGCTGTAGGGCCCGATCGGGGCGGGCGCCTTATCTGTGTGAATTATCCGCTTGCTCATATCTTTGCAAAATACGTTGAATGAATTTAATGACCGGTATCATAATAGCAAGCGCCCGTACGAGGGATAAATTCCCCAACCTGTTCGCGGGGACCGCCATCCGGGCGGAGTGGCGGGAAACGCCCGAAGCGCCTGCGGCGCACGAAGCATCCGACTTCGTCCTCGATCTCGACTTCCACCCGGGACGCATCGCCGCGCTGTCGGCCCTGAAAACCCCACTCATCCTGATCAACGCTGTCTCCACGACGCTACAAGGCATGGACGACCTGGACGACCGCTTCGTCCGGATCAACGCCTGGAACACGTTCCTGCAACGTCCGCTGGCGGAGATCGTCGCAAGACCCGGCCAGGCCGATAAAGCTGCCGCCTGGTGCGCCGCCGCGGGCAAGACCCCGGAGTTCCTGGAAGACCTGCCGGGCATGCCCGGCGCCAGGATAGTATCGATGATCATCAATGAAGCCTACCTGGCCCTGGGCGATGGCGTCAGCACCCGGGAAGACATCGACACCGCCATGCGGCTCGGCACCAATTATCCGCTGGGGCCCTTCGAATGGGGCTCCAGGATCGGTCTTAGCGCCGTCACCGATCTGCTGGAGACGCTCGCCAAAGAAAATCCCATTTACGAAACAGCCCCCCTGCTGAAGCAAGAAGCCCATGTCCCTGTTGCTTAATATCGATACCGCCACGCCCTATGCCTCGGTAGGGATTTCCAATAACGGTGCGCTGCTGGACATGGTCGTAAGCGACTCCCAGAAGGAGCACGCCGCCTTCCTCCAACCCGCCATAGCCAAATTGGCCCAGAGCCTACAGCTATCGCTGCAAGAGGTCGATGCCATCGCGCTGACGATCGGGCCCGGTTCCTATACCGGTTTGCGCGTAGGTCTTTCGAGCGCCAAGGGTCTGGCCTACGCCCTCGGCAAGCCCCTGATCGCGGTCAATACGCTGGAAGTCATGGCCTACGCGGCTCGCAGCGCCTGGACCGGCGCTCAGGCCCCGGCGTCCAACACCGGAGGCCCGGTGGAACCGGCCCTTTTTTGCCCTATGATCGACGCCCGCCGCAACGAAGTGTTTACCGCGATCTACGATCAGGCAGGGACCATTGTCGCCGCTCCACAGGCCCTCGTCCTCGAACCCGCCTTTTTTGAAACGTATGAGATTAACAACTATCTCATTTTCAGCGGCGACGGAAGCAATAAGTGGAAAACCGCGTATTCCTCAAACAAAGCACGATTTTTGTTTATACAACATTCGGTTGCCGATCTTGCTCCCCTGGCAGAAACCAGATACCGGGCCTCGGACTTCGCAAGCCTACCTTATCTTGAACCTACGTACCTCAAGGAATTCCACAAAGGTTTATAATGGCAGGAGATAACCCTAGCCAGTTATCGGATAAATGTAATATTTTTGCATTGCGTCCTGGTTTAACAGAACAATTACACCTTCTTCATATATGAAGGCGTAACTTTGCATTAACGATTTTGATAAAGTGATGAACTATGGCAGAGACTCAAACTCCTTATGCAATGGTGTTGCATGGTAAACATGCAAAAGAAACCGCCGTCCGGGTCGACCTGCTGAGCGTGAAAAAAGCTGCGTTGGTATTGCGCGCTTTGAATCATAAGCTCAGGCAACAGGTTGTCCGCCTGATTGACGAGCACGAAAAAATGACGGTGACCGAGATTTATACCAAGCTCCGGTTAGAACAATCCGTCGCCTCCCAACACCTCGCCATTCTCCGCAGAGCCGGTATCGTGATGACGGAAAGGGAAGGCAAATTCATCTGGTATACGATCAATACCAAACGGGTAGAAGAGATTTCGAAATTTGTGGAAGAACTGGTAGGATAACCCGACCCCTCAAGTCAAACCTTCTTTTACTTTACACCAGCAGGGAGTTCCTATGAGGAGGCTCCCTGTGTAGTTTAGCCGAGCCTCCGGCGCTTTGGCGCCAACATATAATTCTGACATCATGCATATCCAGCAACTATACACCAACTGCCTCAGCGAGGCAGCCTACTATATTGAAAGCAATGGTGAGGCCGTCGTCATCGACCCCCTCCGCGACGTCGAAATGTATATCCGTCTTGCGGAAGAACGCGGCGCGACCATAAAATACATACTCGAAACTCACTTCCACGCCGACTTTGTCAGCGGACACCTTGACCTCTCCCACAAAACCGGCGCGCCGATCGTTTTCGGGCCCGAGACAGAAACCGCCTTCCCCATATACAAGGCGGTCGACGGCGAAGTTTTCCGCTTCGGCGACGTCAGCATCGCTGTGTTGCACACGCCCGGTCATACCGTTGAATCCACGTGCTATTTGCTTCGCTCCGCATCCGGGGAACCTTACGCGCTCTTTACCGGCGACACGCTCTTCGTCGGCGACGTGGGACGGCCCGACCTCAGCAGCGGCGACCTCGGCAAAGAAACGCTCGCGGGTATGCTATACGATTCCCTCACCGGGAAAATACTTCCGCTACCAGACGATCTCATCATCTATCCCGCCCACGGACCCGGCAGCGCGTGCGGCAAGAACCTCGGCCCACATACTTACAGCACGCTGGGTGAGGAAAAGAAAACCAATTACGCGCTACAGCCCCAGGACAGGGAGACTTTTATAAAGGCGGTCACCGACGGCCTGACGCCTCCCCCCCAATACTTCCCGGTCAACGCCCGCATCAATAAAGAAGGATATGAGAGCCTTGACAAGGTGATGCAACAAAGCCTCCGCCCCCTCGGCATCGAGGCCTTCAAAAATGCAGCTGTCATACTCGACACCCGCAAGGCAAGCATATTTACCAACGGATTTATTCCGGGCGCCATCAACATAGGATTGGAAGGCCGTTTTGCGGAATGGGCGGGAAACCTCCTCAACTTCACCGACCCCATCGTCCTCGTCACCGAGACCGGACAGGAAGAAGAAAGTGTGCTCCGCCTGGCCCGCGTCGGCTTTGAAAATGTCGCCGGTTATCTCGAAGGCGGTTTCGATACCTGGAAGGACGCCGGCCGGCCAATCGACTTGATCATAAACGTCGAGCCCGACGAGCTGGCCCTCGACATGCCCTTTGACGAAAACCTCGTCGTCGTGGACGTCCGCAAGGAAATCGAATTCGGCGGCGGTCATGTAAAGGGTGCGCAGAACATCCCCCTCGAATCCCTCTCCGACCCTGGCTCGATGGCCTATCTCGAGGACACGCAAAACATTTACGTCCACTGTGCCGGCGGCTATCGTAGCGTCATCGCCTGCTCTGTTTTGAAACGCCAGGGTATCCACAACCTCCGCAACGTAACCGGCGGCTGGACCGCCATCCAGGAGAACGGGAAAATCCCCGTTGAGAAGGAGTCCGCGGTGCTGAACTAACGGATGCTCATCGAATCGAACTATAAGAAATTCGGTCTTGTCCCGCTCGACGCCGCGGTCCTCAAAAACGCGCTGCGCTGACAAATAAAAAGGCGCCCCGAATGGGGCGCCTCCTATAAGAATAACGGAAAAATTATTTGATAGGCTTCCCTCCATAGGTAACGCTTTTCAAGATAGCGTCCCCCACCTTAACGGCTGCGGGAGAAAGTGGCGCATAGTTCAGCGCTGCGGAGAACTTTTGACCGTCGTGGATCATCCAGGTGATCAGCTTTACCAGGTTGGTAGCGCGGGCCTCGGAACGGCTGCTGTAGCTTTGGTCTTTGTAGATCGCCACCCAGGAGAAACCGGAGATGGGGTAACCATCCTTGGCGTCGGTATTCGTCAGGGAAATTTTGGAATCGGCCGGGATGGCTACGTTTGCGGCGGCGGTGATGGAAGCGGTAGAAGGCGTGATGAAGTTACCGGACTTGTTCTGCACCTGCGCGTAAGGCATGGCGTTCTGGATAGCGTACGCCAGCTCGATATAACCGATGGCGCCGGGGGTCTGTTTGATCAGACCGGCTACGCCCTCGTTACCCTTGCCACCGATACCGGTCGGCCAGTTGACGGCGGAACCCGCGCCGACCTTGGTGCTCCAATCGCTGGAAACCTTGCCCAGGTAAGTGGTGAAGATGTTGGTGGTGCCGCTGCCGTCGGAACGGTGAGCGATCATGATGGCGGTGTTGGGGAGGGCGACGCCCTTGTTGATGGTGGTGATCTTGGGATCGTTCCAGGTGGTAATGTTACCCAGGAAGATGTCGGCCAGGACGGCAGGCGTCAGCTTCAGACCGGTGGCGACACCGGGCAGGTTATAGCTGAGCACGACGGCGCCGGCGGTAACCGGGATATGGACGGCGGGAGCGGACAGGGCTCCTTCTTGTTTTTCGTTCATGGGTGCGTCGGTGGCCCCGAAGTCAACCGTCTTGGCGGTCAGCTGGGAGATACCGGCTCCCGAACCGACGGACTGGTAGTTGACTTTTACACTGGTGGCGCCAGTGTACGCTGCAAACATTTTGGTGAACAGGGGATAGTCGAAAGAGCTGCCGGCGCCGATCAGCTCGTTATCGGCCTGGAAAGCGGGAGCGGAAACGGGAGCAGGCATCATGGCCAGGCTGACGGCAGCCACCGCGACACCGGCTACGATAGTAGCTTTGAGATTGGGCAAATTGAACTTCATAGACGAAAAATTTGCCAAAAAAAGCGTTCTAAATCAACCTTTCCTAGAAATCGACTTTACCTAAATATTATCATTTTCGCCGCGGCCGGGTACACTGCCGGGCGCAGCACCCGACCCGTCTATGCGCAACCGCGCATACTCCTCCTTATATGGCCACTTCCACCGCCGGTGGCTCCACAACCAGATTTCGGGCTGCTGGCGGATCTCGCGCTCCATAAACCGCACAAAACGCCGAGTCAGCTCGCCTTCCGGCAGGTCGCGCGGTTCCTCCGCGCCCACCGACAGCGATGCAGTATAATAGCCACGCCGGGGCTTGCGCAGTGAAACGAAAACCGCCGGTATATTGTTCATACGAGCGCCCGTTTCCGGCCCCCGTACAAAAGGCGCCGGGCGGCCCATAAAAGAGCACCAATAGGCCTTGGAGGGATCGCCGGGGTTTTGCTCCGCGACCAGCGTGAGGACATATTGTTTGTTGCGGTACGGGATCATGGCATTGCGCATATCCGTGGCGGGCAGCAATATCGTACCGAAACGATTTCTTAGTTTACGGAAGAGCCGGTCCACCGCCGCGGAGCCAATAGGCATATACACCACCAGGAAAGAAAAAAGCGTCTTGGAGGAAAAATCGGCGTTGGCATACTCCCAGTTAAACACGTGCCCGAGGTGCAGCTGGCAACTTTTCCCGTCCGCGTATAGCCGTTCCATCAGGCTATAGTCGCATACGAAGCGTTTGGAGAGCTGCCGCCGGCTGATCGACAACAGCTTGACGGCCTCGAGGAAATTGTCGATCAGGTTACGATAAAACCGGCGGGCGATACGGCGTCGCTGCGTCGGGGACAACTCCGGGAAGGCATGCGCGAGGTTGTCCATCACCACCTTCTTGCGATACCCTATGACGCCGTACACCAGCAACCACAACAGGTCCGCCAGTCCATAGATAAACCAGAATGGAGTAAGCGATAACCCATACAGGAATGCATACAGCACGTAATACATCACCACACCATGTTTTGGACGATGTCACTGTGGGCTGGATAGTCGGTATTGTAGTGAAGACCGCGGCTTTCCTTCCGGAACTGGGCGCACTTGACGATAAGATAGCCGACGGTGATCATATTGCGCAACTCCAGCAGTTGCGGGGAAATGACCGAACCCTCGTAGAGCCGCTCCGTTTCTTCGTGCAGCAGGTCCAGGCGCTTCATCGCGCGCTCCAGACGCACATTCGTCCTGACGATCCCCACGTAGTCGCTCATCACCAGTTGCAGCTCCTTCAGGCTTTGGGTGATCAGGATCATCTCCCTGGCCTCCGATGTCCCGTGTGCGTTCCAGTCGGGGACATCCGACCGGAGCTCCACGCCGGACACCTGGCGTATCCCTTCCACGTAGCAACGATGCGCGAAGACCATGGCCTCCAGCAGGGAATTGCTGGCCAGCCGGTTCGCCCCGTGTAGCCCGGTAGAGGCGCATTCCCCGCAGGCGAAAAGGTTCTTGATCGACGTAAGTCCCCATTCATCTGTCTTGATGCCGCCGCAGCTGTAGTGCGCGGCAGGAGCCACGGGGATCATATCCTTGGAGACGTCGATGCCGATCGAACGGCACTTTTCATAAATATTGGGGAAGTGGTGGATGAACTTCTCCATGTCCATGTGCCTGCAGTCAAGGTAAACGTATTCCGTGCCGGTACGTTTCATTTCATTGTCGATCGCCCTGGCCACGATGTCGCGGGGCGCCAGGTCCTTCCGTTCGTCATAGCGTTTCATGAACGCCTCTCCCTGGCGATTACGGAGGATGGCGCCGTCGCCCCGGACCGCTTCGGAAACGAGGAACGCGCTGCCGACTCCCAGCTCGAAGAGGGCGGTCGGATGGAACTGGATGAACTCCATGTTCTCGATCCTGCCCTTGGCCCTGTAGGCCATCGCCACCCCATCTCCCGTGGCGATCCGCGGGTTGGTCGTCGTGCGGTATACGCCACCGTTTCCACCGGTGGCCAGCAGGGTTATCCGGGATATGATCTTTTCGATGCCACCCGTTTTAAGGTTGAGCACGTATACCCCATAGCATTCGATGTCTGGTGTGGACTTCGTCACCAGGTAACCCAGGTGGTGCTGGGTGATCAGGTCCACGACAAAGCAGTGGTTGAGCACCTGGATATTCTTCTTGCCGTGTACGGCCGCGAGCAATGTCCGCTCGAGCTCGCGACCGGTCACGTCCTTGTGGTGGAGGATGCGGAAAACCGAGTGACCGCCTTCCTTGCCGCGCGCGTATTCACCGTCCGGCAGCCGGTCGAACTCGGCGCCCCAATCGATGATCTCCTGCACCCGTTCGGGGCCTTCCTTTACCACGATCTCCACGACCGAGGGGTTGCAAAGACCATCCCCGGCGATGAGGGTATCCTCGATGTGCTTTTCGTAACTGTCGTTCTCCAGGTCGTTGACCACGGCGACGCCGCCCTGGGCATACTTGGTATTCGTCTCGTCTTCCGTCGTCTTGGTTATGACGGTGACCATTCTGTCCGGACAAGCGTCCGCGACCTTTAGCGCGTAAGTCAGACCGGCGATCCCCGAGCCGATCACTAAGAAATCGGTTTGCATAATTGGAAAGGCAAATATCGTACTTTTAGGCCTGCTGCCCAATCACAGACCCCTTGGACATCTTTTTTACACACAGCTACCAATACATTCTCGAAGAAGACGCCGGGAGCGTCGCCGCCCGTATAACCGAAAGCCTGACCCGGCCCGGGTCGCGGGGCGGCCTGCTGGCAGAGAACGGTTTCCGGCTGGGCCACCCCTGGGGTCTTTGGAGTATCGCCTATCTCAGCGGCAGCCTGGACGCGATGAAGCCACGGGTCGTTTCCAGCGACCCGCCACAGTACCAATCCCGTACGCTGGTGGATATCCGCATACGACCCAATCTCTTCCTGGTCGTCACTGCTTATGTGCTGGCCGTGTTGCTCATGCTCGATATGATGGGCATAGAACTGTTCATGAGGTCAAACTACCTCCTGAGGCTGTTGTTGCTTTGCGCGGCGGGAATCACGTCGGTTTGGGCGATCTTCTTTTCCGTGGGCCAGCTCAGGAAGCAATTCGAATCCCTGCTGGTTTCCCCATTGGCGTCCTGATCAACGACTTCACCCGTTTGAGCAGCGATTGCTCGAAAACGCGGCTATACAGGATGCCCGTGACGCAAACGCTCAGCGACACCAGCAGGCAAATAAAAGATATATAAGCCGTTCCGTTGTGCTTGGGGAGTATGCGTATCCAACACGAGATCTCCGGGTCGTGGATGAGATATATCGAGTAAGAGGCGTTGCCGATGACCATCAGGATATTTCGCGGCGCGATCCTGTTTAGCGGGGAATCCGCCGCCAGGAGCAAAAGGGACAGGAAGAACGCCCCACGCATGAGCTTGTCGTCGAGAATGGAAGGACACCAATACAGCCCGACCGCTACCAGGAGGAGTACGACGGCCAACACACCCCGTTTGACCGGCAGGCGTCCGGCATAGGCAAAAGCCCCGCAGATCCCCAGCATGAATTCCAGGTTGTAGGTCGAGAAGAAAAAAGGGTTCTTCCCCCAGCCCGTTACGATCAGCAGCGCCCATATCCCCATGATCCAGCCGAACCAACGCCTGGTCATGAAGAACAGTACGAACACCGCGTAAAAGAACATTTCAAAGACCAGCGTCCAGGCCACGGATAGGGCCGGGTTGCCCGGTCCCGGCAGGAGCGTGAGGGATTTCAACACGCTGACATCCCGGTTAGCGTCCGAAAGACCGGGGTACATATGATAGGCGGCCAACATGCCGATCCCTATGGGCAAGTAGGGGAGGTAAATACGCAGCACGCGACCCAGCGCGTACTCCCGTATAGCCGAGGGTTCGCCCCGTTTGTCCATATGGGCGTGACAAATGATAAAGCCCGACAGGACGAAAAAGAAATCCACCCCGGTCTTACCGGCCGCGGCAACGCCATCCAGAAAAGTGCTATCCACGGAAAAGAAAAAGCTGACCTGGTGCCACATATGGTGAAACACCACCATCAGCGCCGCAAAGCCCCTGAGTATTTGCAGGGCGGGCAGAAAAGCACGCGTTTTCATGACAGGATATCGAATTGTAAGCAATTTAATAATAATTGTTTACAATTCACTACCCCTTTTCGATGGGGCATCCCGTCTTGATCCACCCGGTGATCCCGGCTGTCATGACATATACATGGGGGTACCCCATTTTCCGGGCCCTGCGGGCAGCGTGCGTGCCGGCGCCGCACAGCGGGCCTGAAGAGTAAAACAAGAGGTGGGCTTCCGGATCGGTCGGAAGGTCGTATTCGGTAAAGGCGGTAGGATCGAGCCGCACGGCGCCTGGTACCCGGTTGTGCAGGAAGACCGCCCGGGGGTTACTGTCGAACACAAAAAAGTCGGGATGGCTGAGCCGGATCAGCACATCCAATGGCGTGAGTACGGGCAACCCATAAAAATAGGCGACCGATAGCGGCATATAGGCGTTTTCTGTACCCGGTAAGATACGAAAATCCTTGCTAAAACAAGACAGCCCTGGTCCTCCGGACGACCTCCTCCCCTTGCCGGAAGTACCGCAACCACCGCTGGAAATCAGGGTTTTCGCCCAGCCCAAGGTAGTCGAAGACCTCCGCCGCAAACTGAAATCCATAAACGCCTCCGGCCGTGATGATATGGCCATCCCGGTTTGCCGGTTCCCCCAAAGACCGCCCGGCATCCAGGTAACCTTCTTCCGCCAGGAATGACGTGGCGCCGCTTATGGCCGCGATGCCCCTGTCCAGGAGGTAGACGGTGCGTACCAGCGACGCGATGTCGCGGTTGGCGCCTTTCTCCCAAAGTGGGCTGCCGGGCAGCACCAGGAGGTCCACGTCGGTGGGATCGACCTCCTCCAGGGACATATCCGGCAATACCGCCAGGTTTCCCATCGACGCCACCGGGTCCTTGGTTTGTGAGAAAGTGATCACTTCCACGCCGCCAAAGCTGTGAAGCCCCGCCATGATAAGGGCGATCTCCCAATCGGCGTATTCTTCGCTCAGGAAAACATAACAGGTCTTTTTGCGCATGATCGGTTATTTAATACAAAACAACAACCGGATAGTGCCAACCTTATGTCAGGATGTTGCCGCCGTCGATAATTTTTTTTTGAGCCGGTTGAACAGTTTCAGGATCAGCTGTTTCATGGAATCGGGGGTCTCCACCTCCACGAGGTCGGCAAAAGAGAAAAGCCAGTGCGCCATATATTCGGGGTGACCCGTCAGGAAGGTCATCCGGACCATGTCTCCCGTGAATTCCTGACGCACAAAACCGTAGTAATATTTTTGCTCTCCGAGGTGCCTTACCACCGATTTGTCGAAGAGGACGTTGACTTCCTGTACCTCGTTGTTCGATCGCACCATCCGGCCAAGGTATTCCTGCAAAGACGGGTGCTGGTCCCGGTAGAACGTATCTTCGGAAAGCCGCAGGTCCCTGATCCTCGTCAGCTTGAAATCGCGGTAGTCCTTGCGCATCCTGCACCAGGCGAAGCAATGCCAGGCCTGGCCATAGTAACAGAGTCCAAAAGGCTCCACGTCCCGGTACGTATCCTGTTCGTGCTCCCGGTAGGGCGTGTGGTAGGATAGGTGTACCACCCTTCCCGCCACGATGGCCTTTTGCAGGTCCGACAGATATTTGTTGAAACCTTCGTCCTGAGGGAGCCTGGAGGCAGTAACCACCACATTGTCCGAAAGCTGTTCGATGTGCTCCCTGTCCGGCGCGCGAAGCACCGATTTTATCTTGAACAATGCATTCTCTATCTGCTTGCGCGTCAATTCATCGGTAAAGCGCTCAGTCAGCTTTACCCCCATCAGCAGGGCCGCTGCCTCCTCCTGGGTGAACATCACCGGCGGCAGGCGGTAACCTTCCATGATGCTGTACCCGATCCCGGCTTCCCCGATCACGGGTACCCCGGATTCCTCCAGCGCCTTGACGTCCCGGTACACGCTCCTCAGGCTGATCCCAAAGCGATCGGCAATCTCCTGCCCGGTCACCCTGCGCTTGCTCTGCAGGTGTACCAGTATTGCATGTAGTCGGTCGATGCGGTTCAAAGTAGTCTAGTAGTCAATAGTGAAAGCTAACAATTTCGGGTCCTTAAATATATCGATAAACTTCCGCCCGAAGGTAACAGTTTTACGATCCGCCGACAAGGTATAAGGTTCGCCTTCCACCTTCGTAGCGGGAGTGGGCAGATGAAAAACAATGTCGTACCGCGCGGTCGAATCGATCCCGGGCATCATTGCCATACCACCGCCCGCCATTGCAGCGGGCATGCCGCCCCTGAGGCTGTCGTACAATGCCTGGTTGAATTCCCGACTGATCTCATGTTGAGACCAATGGGTTTTTATCAATCCTCCTTTACCCAAAAAGTCCATCGGTGAGCGCTTTTGCGCCGTATCATGATGCATCATCCCCATCATGAACTGGAGTCCTGCCCATTGCTGTTTCATCATATCCCGCATCTTTTCGAACTCCGACATATCGCCAATCGAAGCACGGGTGTCGAAGGTCAGGATAGCGGGCGACTGCGTCACCTTCATTTCCGTTTCCACCGTGTCCGGGGCCGCCAGCAGCCTCGTTGTAAAGTCCACGTCCCTTTGCAACAGGCCAGGCCCCCGCGACTGTCCCGGTCCCTGCGACTGGCCCGGCCCCTGCGGCATTTTTTGTTTCATCGCCGCAAACGCGCGACTCGCGTCCACGTGCGTGACAATAACCGCGCCACCCGTGGCGCCCACCGTCACGTCTTCACGCACATTCATACAACCCGCCAGCGCCAGGCCGATCAGGGCGATACAATAATATGACCGCATATAAAAAGGTTTTAATTTCGCCGCGCTTTGCCAGCCGCGCCGTCTCTTCTGCGCCCCGCGCGCTGTCTACGCCGGATCCACCCAGGCCCCGTTGTCACGGATCAGCCCGATCAGCTCTTCCACGGCCACCGCGCTATCCACGTTGCGCTTGACGATATCCTTGCCTTTGTAGAGCGTGATCTTTCCGACCCCGCTCCCGACATACCCGAAGTCGGCGTCAGCCATTTCACCGGGTCCGTTGACGATACAACCCATGATGGCGATCTTCACACCCTTGAGGTGGTGGGTCACCGCCCTGATCCTCGCCGTGGTCTCTTGTAACTCGAACAAGGTGCGCCCGCAACTGGGGCAGGATATATATTCCGTCTTGCTGATACGCGTCCGCGTCGCCTGGAGGATGGAAAACGCCGTATTGTTGAGCAGCGCCTCCACGCCCTGGGCCGACTGGTAGTTCCTACCCGATACCTGGGCAACATTCGTGCCGCCGGACGTGCGGAGGAACAGTCCGTCCCCGAATCCATCCAGCAGCAACGCCCCGGTCTCCGTGCCAAAATGGATAAGGTGCTCGTCCGCCGTCGCGCCCCCGCTGGTCGACATCAAAACCACCGGTTGCCCTGAATCCCGCTCTTCAAGGGTCACCAGGGTCCGGCGTATCGCCGCCATGGTATGGGGGTTGTCGCTCGTCAGCACCAGTACGACCCCCGGGTCGCGTAGCACCGCCTCCGGAATTTCCGCCGGGGCCTGCGCGTCGCTGCAGTGCAGTCGCACAAATCCGCCCGCGCCCGCGGGATAGGCCGCCGCCTCCCAAAAAGGGATCGCCTCCGCTGCGCCGACATGCGCCGCGCCGGCGTGCCCCGCGACCGCCGCATCCGCCACGACCTTCAACGTCCCCGGTAATGCAAACCCGGGCAAACGGCTACCGGTATAAATATAATCAGCGGCAATATCCGCGATATTCCACTTATCGGTCGCCTCGTCGTAGGCATACCCAACACGTTGCAAATCCGCGGGCGCCAGCGCCGTAATATGACTGAGGTCCGCGACAACCACCGGCACGTGCGTCCCCCCGATGTTGTGTACCGCGTCCGTCCGGCGTCGTTGATAATTGAAGGGGTCGTAGGGCAAAGGACCGACCGGCTCGATCGCCGGGTCCGGCACGCGGTTCACATATCGCTTCACGATGTCCCGGCAAACGGGTATTTCCAGCTCGGGGTCCTCGGTAAGGCTCACCCGGATCGTGTCGCCCAGTCCGTCTTCGAGCAACGTCCCGATACCGATGGCCGACTTGATGCGACCGTCCTCCCCGTCTCCGGCCTCCGTTACCCCCAGGTGCAGCGGGTAGCATACGCCGAACTCTTCATCCATCTGGCGCACCAGCAGGCGGTAAGCCTGGACCATCACCTGGGGATTGCTCGCCTTCATGCTCAGCACGATCTGGTGGTATTGCTCGTCCCGGGCGATCCGCAGGAATTCCATCGCGCTTTCCACCATGCCCATCGGCGTATCCCCGTACCGGCTCATGATCCGGTCGCTCAGGGAACCATGGTTGGTGCCGATCCGCATGGCCGTGCCGTATTCCTTACATACCTGGATGAGCGGCACGAAGCGCTCCCGGATGCGGTCCAGCTCTTCCTGGTAGTCCCCGTCGGTATATTCGATAAAGGCGAACTTCTTTTTGTCTACGTAGTTTCCCGGGTTGATCCGTACCTTTTCGACGATACGGGCGGCGATCTCAGCCGCGTTAGGGGTGAAGTGTATGTCCGCAACCAGGGGAGTGTGGTAGCCCCGTTTTCTCAATTCGGACTTGATGTTCGCCAGGTTCTCCGCCTCCTTTTTACTCGGTGCGGTTATACGGACCAGCTCCGCTCCCGCCTCTATACAACGGATGGTTTGCTCCACGGTTCCCAGGGTATCCATGGTATCCGTGGTCGTCATGGTTTGGACGCGGATGGGGTTGAAGTTGCCCAGAACCACGTCCCCGACCTTTACTTCGAGGGTTTTCAGGCGTTTATAATCCGTCAGGGAAGGCGCATACAGCTGCATGACGCAAAGGTAACGATTACCAGTCTTTTTCCGGTTGCTGGGGAGCACCGTGGTTCTTCTCCATCCTTTCCTGAAGGTCCTTTTCCTTCTGCTCCATGGCCTTCAACAGCTGCTCCGCCTGTTGCTTGGTCAGCTTGCTTTGCGCCTGCTGTTGCTGTTGTTGTTGCTGTTTTTGTTGCTGCTGCTGCTGATTTTTCTGCTGCTGCTGTTTTGGCTTTTGTTGTTGCTTCTGTTGCTGTTGTTGCTGCTGTTGTTGTTGCTGTTTCTGCTGTTCGAGGGCCTTTTGCAGGTTGAACCGCGCGTCCTGGTCCTGCGGGTTGAGCAACAGCGCGTGCTTGTAGGCGTCGATACACTCCGGGAATTTCTGCTGTTGCTGCAGCGCCACCCCTTCGTTGTAGTACGCTTTCTGCTGGAAGGACCGGTCCTTTGTATTCTTGGCCAGTTTGTCGTAGGCCGTCGTCGCGTCGTCCAGCTTCTTGCCCTTATACAGGGCGTTCCCCAGGTTGTATTGCCCGATCTCGCTGGCGGGCTGTTTGTCGAGCGCGCCCTGGTATGCCTGGGCGGCCTTGTCGAAGTCCTGCTTCTTATAGGCTTCGTTGCCCTTACGGATAAGGTTGTTGGTCTGCTGGGCCTTTGCGGCCAGGCAGGACACGACCAAAACGGATAACAAGAGGTACCTCATGACGCCGTCTTTTTTTGTCGCTTCTCCGGGACGCACCATTCCACCACCAACACCGCCAGCGCGGCCCAAAGGAAGTAAAAGAAATAGCTTTCGTATTGCGCGTAGTTGTCGTCTTCGTAGGACTGGGTCCCCATCTCCGACAAAGACTTCTCGAGGTTGCTCACCACCGCGTCCGTATTGTCGTAGAGCTGGTAGGTGCCGTCCGTCTTTTGCGCGATGTCCTGGAGGAGTGACTGGTTCAGCTTGGAGATGATTATATTGCCTTCTGCGTCCTTTTTGTTTTCTCCCGTGCTTGGATCGGGGATAAAAGCGCCGGTCGGAGAACCCAACCCGATCGTATGGACGACGACACCCTCCCCGTGCAACTGTGCTGCCGCCTTGGGCGCCTCCTCGTCGTGGTCTTCCCCATCCGTGATCAGTACCACGGATTTGTACTTTTTCTCCTTGTTGTTGAACATCTGCTGGGCCAGCTGCAAAGCCTCCCCTATCGACGTGCCCTGCGTTGGCACCGACGCCGGGCTGGCGGCGTCCAGGTACATTTTGGCGGCGGCGTGGTCGGAGCTCAACGGCATGTTCATATAGGCATGACCCGCGAAAATGATAAGACCCACGCGATCGTCCGGGATGTCGTCGAGCAAACGGCTCACCACTTGCTTGGCCCTCGCCAGACGGGTGGGCTGCAGGTCCCCCGCCAGCATACTGTTGCTTACATCCAGGAGTATCATTACGTCCAGGCCCTTCCGGTTAATCTTTCCGCCGACCTTCCGTTGCAGGTTGGCCAGCCCCAGCACCATCAGCGCCAGCGCGACGAGCGCCAGGCTGAACTTGATCGCAAAATTCCTCGGATGGTAGTTCCGTGTCATTTGCTTCACCAGGTCGGGGTCCCCGATCCGCGCGCTCACCCGCTTCTTCCAGGCCAGCACCAGGTAGAACAGATAGGCCAGGACCGGCAAAAAGGCCAGTCCATACAGATAATATGTACGTTGAAAATGCAGCACGTCTATTTAACGCCTTTAAAGAATCCTTGTTGTGTCAAAATTTTTCGCAGCAATGCTTCCGCCCCGCTGGCCCCGTCTATATTCAATACAAAAAAATACGGGTGGTTCCTTTCCTCTATCCATCCCATCGCCCAACCCACCGGTCTACCGGCCGAATCCCGTGCGTAGGCCTCGTCCCACGCCAGCGTGTAGTTCGGCGTTTTTTCCCTCTCGAGGACCGTCTGCATCACCTGTTGGGTCCGCGTCTGGAAATGCAACTGTTTGAAAAACAAGCTTTTCACAAACCCAAGCTGCTCGTCCGGCGATATGGACAGCCCCGGTTTCAGCCAAAGCGAATCAACCGTCGCTTCGGTATCCATGTTCCCGTAAGATACCGCCTTTATCCGGTTCACGACCGTGTCCCGTCCCAACTGCCGCACCACTTCCTGGAAATAGGCGGTACTATCGCCCCTGAGCGCCACCGTTAGGCTTGGGCCGCCGGCGCCGGTCTTGGCTTCATCAAAGACCTTGCCCCTCTCCAGTCCGAGCAGCCCCGTCAAAATGTTAAATGTTCCGCCCGGCGGGAACCGCTCCAGGTATCTATCGCGGTTGTAGATCGTAAACTCGTTCCTGCCATTATCATACAGGGCAAAACAGCCCTTTACGCCGGCGGAGTCGAAATAGGGCTTCAGGTAGTCGGCGCTGTCAACGTTGTTGAAGGAGCACCCGCCCAGCAGGACCACCGCTGCCAGCCATGCGTACCGGGCGAGCCGGGCTGGCCTCACCGAAGTCCGCCTCATTTGATCACCCCCAGGTCCTTTCCGATCTTGGTAAACGCCGCGATCGCGCGGTCGAGATGTTCCCTCGCATGGGCCGCGCTGAGCTGTACCCGTATCCGGGCCTGCCCTTTAGCCACCACAGGATAAAAGAAGCCGATCACGTAGATGCCTTCATCCAGCAGGCTGGCCGCCATCTTTTGCGCCATTACCGCGTCGTAGAGCATGATCGGCACGATCGGGTGGTCCCCTGGCTTTATGTCAAAACCCGCCGCCGTCATCCTGGAGCGGAAATATTGTGTATTCTCTTCCAGCTTATCCCTGAGCGCCGTCGTCTCCGTGAGCATATCCAGGACTGCAATCGACGCGCCCACAATGCTGGGCGCCATCGTATTGGAAAACAGGTAGGGCCGGCTACGCTGGCGGAGCATCTCGATAACTTCCTTGCGTCCGCTCGTAAACCCGCCCGAGGCGCCGCCCAGGGCCTTCCCCAGCGTGCCTGTGATGATGTCGATCTTGCCCATGACACCCCGGTACTCGTGCGTGCCCCGGCCCGTCTTCCCGAGGAAGCCCGAGCTGTGCGACTCGTCGCTCATGACCGCCGCGTCGTATTTTTCGGCGAGCTCGACGATCTTGTCCAGCTGCGCGATCGTGCCGTCCATGCTGAACGAGCCATCGGTCACGACCACCCGGCTCCGCGCCCCGGAGGCTTCCTTCAGCTTTGCCTCCAGGTCCTCCATGTTGTTGTGCTTATAGCGGAAGCGCTGCGCCTTGCACAAGCGGACCCCGTCGATGATCGAGGCGTGGTTCAGCTCGTCCGAAATGATTGCGTCCTGTTCCGAAAACAGCGGTTCGAACACCCCGCCATTGGCGTCGAACGCCGCTACATATAGGATCGTGTCCTCCATCCCGAGGAACTGGGAGATTTTGCGCTCCAATTCCTTGTGGATGTCCTGTGTACCGCAGATAAAACGCACGCTGCTCATCCCGTACCCTCTGTTATCCAGGGCCTTATGAGCCGCGTCCATCACCTTTGGGTGGGACGACAGACCCAGGTAGTTGTTGGCGCAGAGGTTGATCACCTTTTTGCCGTTCACCAGGATTTCCGCTCCCTGTTCGCTGGCGATAATCCGTTCCGTCTTATACAGCCCCTCCGACCGGATGGCTTCCACCTCCTGAGCGAGGCGCTTGACCAGGTTTTCGTTCATAATCAATACTTGAGTGTGGGGCGGACCTATGGCCCGCCAGGTGAGCGCAAAATTAAAGGGGCGCGCCCGCCCCCCAAAATTTTTCCCCGGGACCTGTAACTTTTCCCTCCTGCCGGGCGTAATACATCCAAACGCCGACCGAACGGTGTAAATTTAGCAGGTGCTGAACTGTTTATGACCCCACAGGAATACAATCAATGTGTGAGCCAGTACGCAGATAATGTGTACCGATTCATATTGAAGAACTTAGGGAGGGAAGACGATGCCAGGGACGTTGTACAGTCGTCCTTCGAGAAGCTATGGATCAACCGTGAACAGGTGGACGCCGCCAGGAGCAAGTCCTATCTGTTCACGATTGCGTACCACCAGATGATCGACCACATCCGCAAAAGCAAGCGGATCCAGCTCCGGGACGACTTCCGTGAAGATGCCCAGGTCCAGCACATTCCCGCCAACAACACCCGCAAGCTTTTGGAAGAAGCCCTGAGCCGGTTGGGAGAAACCCAGCGGAGCCTGATCATGCTCAAGGACTACGAAGGGTATAGCTATGAAGAAATCGGCCGCATAACCGGGCTGAACGAGAGTCAGGTGAAGGTATACCTTCACCGGGCCCGTTTGCAGCTCCGGGATTACATCGTCAAAATGGAAAATGTTTTATGAACCTGACACGCCATAATTACGAAGAGTATTTTTTACTCTATGTGGACGGAGAGCTGGCCGGTGACGATCGGCTGGCTGTGGAGGCATTCCTGCAGGAACATCCCGATCTCGGGGAACAGATGGACGACCTCCGCCAAACCGTCCTTTCCCCTGCCGACGACGTCTTTACCATAGACAAGACATTATTGTACCGCCCCCAGGAGGAAGAGGCCGGCGCCCGGATCATTTCCATTAACCGCCGCCGCCTGTCCGCCGCCGCCGCCGCCGTGGCGATAGCCCTGCTGGCCACCAGCGCGCTTTGGATCGTCCGCAGACAAAACCATTCCGGCCCGGCCGCCGCCGGTGCGCAAAACGCAACCGCGATCGCGACGCCCCCCGGTGACGGCGCCGCCTCCGGTGCAACCACCCATCACACGACCGCCGCCGGGAACCCGTCAACCGACACGGCTCAAGCCGCGCCCGCGATCGCCGCCGGAAGCCGGCCTACCGCGCCGACTGTTCCCGGGGCCCGCACCATCGGGCCCATCCCCGGAGACCGCACCACTGCGGCCGCCCCCGGAGCCCGCGCCACCGCGCCCGCTCCATCCAACGTAACCCATCCGGAAAAGGCACCCTGGCAGAACGCGCCGCACGACGCCCTCGTCACCAATAACCCTTCAGGAACAAACCCCGTTCCCCAGACCCCCGTGGGTATCCCGCAAGACATGCATACCGATGGAACCATTGCCATCTCCGGAAGCACACCGAGGCATACACCCCTGGCGATCAACGACGACTCCACCCAGGCTCTGGCAATAAATAATCGCCCGACTGTAACAAGAACCTCCTCCCCGACGTATCACACATTAGAGGACGGGAACCAGGAAGCCAGCAACGACAGGATACTCTTCGTGCCGGCCGACCAGGTTGTGAACGGTGAGGTAAAGGGCTTCTTTCGCAGGGCAGGCCGCCTGATAAAGCGCTCCGCATCACTTAACAACGACGTAGTTCGCCCGGAGTCGGACAGGTAACCATATGCTTTATTTTTTCAAAAACTCTTGTATGCGACAACTAGGAATATTATGCGCCCTGTTGGGCATGACCTTTCATGGCCGGGCACAAACGGACACGACGAAAGCCGATACGGTGATAGTGGGCGGCATCACCATCATCAACAAGCCAAACGACAGCGGCAGCGGCGTCACCTGGGACAGCACCGGGAAATCCGGCCGTCATCACTATTATCATTCCGACAGCAAGATAACGACCCAGTGGTTCCTCATAGACCTTGGATTCGACAACTACACGGACAATACCAACTATACCTCGGCCGCCACCCAGGCCCTTTCCCCCGGCGCCACGGCGGACCGCTTCGACCTCAGGAACGGCAAGTCCATCAACTTCAACCTCTGGTTCTTCATGCAAAAGATCAGCCTGATCAAACACGTCGTCAACCTCAAGTACGGCCTGGGCATAGAGACGCACAACTACCGGTATACCAGCAACATCATCTACCACCAGAATCCGCTCCAGATCATACCGGATACCATCAGCTATAGTAAGGACAAGCTGGCCACCGACTTCCTCACCATCCCGGTCATGCTCAACTTCAATTTCAACCCCCATCACCACGAGCCCATAGGCTTCAGCATAGGCATGAGCGCCGGATACCTCTATTCCAGCCGCCAAAAAGTAATCAGCGGGGAAAACGGCAAGGAAAAGACCCACTCCAGCTTCAACCTCGAGCCCTGGCGCTTCTCCTACATCGCCGAGCTCAACCTCGGACCCATTGGCGTCTACGGAGAAATGGCCACCAAGTCCATGTACAAGTACGGCCTCGACATGACGCCCTACTCCGTGGGTCTCCGTCTGAATTACTGAGTTCTCGTTCGACCATTCCATATATAGGGCTTTATCGCCCGCGGGAGGCCTCGTGAATCATTGGGCTGCCGGTTCTTTACAGAAAACGGCAGCCCAATGACCCACGAGGCCTCCCGCTGTCATCCCACCCCGCCACACCGGCCACCCAGGCCACACCGGCCACCCCGGTTAAAAATCTCACCAAGGCGCCCCACGTACCGCGAGGGCTGGACGGGCTGTTGGTCTGACGGGGTTTTTCTTTGCAAAATAACCCCCCGTCAGACCAACAGCCCGCCCAGCCCGGGCACAAAAGCACGCAAGAAAGCAAGCAAGCTTTAAACGAAAAAGCAAATTTATTGTCCAAAAACAAGCAAAATATTCAACGCAGACAAACGTTTAAAAGAAAATCCGGTGCATGACAACGATCCTTACCAGGTGCCTCGCCCTGCTGATATTATGCAGCGGCGTCGCGCTGCAACCCTCTGAATCAGAAGCCCAGACACTCGTATCGGCCGGTGCGGGTAAGGTAGCGAGCACCACCGGATATTTGATCATCGTCGACAAAGCCGCCAATGCGTTGTTCGTATACAATCAACACGGCAGGATACTAACCTACAGGGCGGTATTCGGGGAAGGCGAGCCGGGTGACAAGTTGACGGAGGGTGACAACCGGACGCCGGTGGGTCTGTTCCACGTGGTGGCCAAAAAAATTCACCCGCAATGGGGCCCGTTTTTACTCCTGGATTATCCCAATGAAGACAGCTGGCGCAAATTCAA
>NZ_DATJIY010000046.1:0-11021 GCF_035492835.1 Dinghuibacter sp. | reverse complement strand
GATCGCGACGCCGCTGTCCTGGCTCTTTATGCGTCACTGGCTGGACCACTATGCCTACCGGATGTCGATCGGCTGGTGGATATTCGCGGTCTCAGGCGCGGGCGTGGTGCTCCTCACGGTGGCCACGGTGAGCTTCCAGGCGATCCGCGCGGCCCTGGCCAACCCCGTCCGTAGTCTGCGATCCGAATAGTATATTAGGACCATGAAGTATTTTTTGATCCTGGCCCTGCTGGTCCAGCAGGGCTTTGCCCAGCTTACCCCCCGGGAGACCCGCGTGGTCGGACGGCTCCAAAAAGACCTGACGGCGGGCCTGGGCGGTCTTCCGCACGAAAGCATCTCCGCCGCGCTCATAAAGGACGGGCGCGTCGTCTGGGCGCAGGCCTTTGGCGAGGCCGACACCAGCACCATTTACCGGATCGGTTCGCTGACAAAGGCGTTCACCACCGTGGTCCTGATGCAGCTCGTGGAAAAGGGCAAGGTCTCCCTGGACGACCCCGCGGACAAATACGTCCCGGAGGTGCGACAGATACCGGGCTACACGCCCTTTACGCTGCGCCAGCTGGCGTCGCATACGTCTGGGCTCCAACGGGAGCCGGACCTTCGTCAAAGGGATATTGGAACCGTGGATCAATGGGAAAACAAGGTCCTGGATTGTCTCCCCCACACCGCCTACGCCGGCACGCCAGGGCAGCAGTACCTCTACTCCAACATCGGTTTCGCCATCCTGGGGCTCTGCCTGGAAAGGGCTGCGGGCGTCCCCTATATACAGCTGGTACAGGACGGCATCTTTACGCCGCTGGGTATGCAGGACTCCTACTTCATCATGCCCGCCGACAAGCTGACCCGGTTGGCGCCGGGTATCGCCAACGACAAGGACGGGCACGTCAATATGAAAATCGCGGTCAACGAATTGAAGGGCCGGGGATACCGCGTGCCCAACGGCGGTATTTTCTCCACACCGGGCGACCTCTCCAAATTCATCCTCTCCCTGGTGGGCATACACCCGGTGCTCCAGGCCTCGAGCCTGCGGACCATGCGCGACATACCGCCCGGTGGCGAGCACTACGGGCTCGGGATCGTCGTCAGCCGCGGACGGCTCAATGCCATCAGCCACGACGGCTCGGTACCGGGATACACGTCGGCGTATATGATCCAGGACGATAACGGCCACGGATATGGCCTCATCCTGATGCGGAACGTCAATGCCGGGCGCACCGACCTGGCGCTGACCTGCCGGGAAGTGATCAGGGACCTGGCGGAGTAGAAGCAACCTTCCCCCGGCTACCGCGTATATAGGAGTAGCTAACCATTACCAATCGGGTATGAAAAAACTACCTATGCTACTCCTTTGCGCGCACCTTACGTCGTGCGCGTTTGCCCAGGAAATGCTCGGCGTGCGGACCGGCAACTTCGCCGGTATACAGGGCGCCCTGCTCAATCCCAGCTCCATCGCGGACAGCAAGCTGGCCTGGGACGTGAACGTCGCCTCCGTGGGCGCGACCTTTGCGAACAACTTCCTGTACGCGCCAAAAAACCAGGTGCCCTTCTTTGGCTTCCGGCGCATCATCAAGGGCTCGATCGACGAAAACCTGTTCGACACGAAATTCGACCCCGCGAACCCCAACAAACAGTTTAACGTCGCGCTGTCGGCGGAGGCGCTGGGGCCGTCTTTTTTTATGACCGTGGGACGTAGGCACAAACACGAGATCGGGCTGACGATCGCGGGACGCTCTTACGCCAGTATCCGCAACATTACGGGGCACCTGGGAGAAAACGCCTTTGACTATTTCCTCAACAAAAGCCTGTGGGACCAGTCCTTTCAGGACAATAGCGTTCGTGTCCGGTTCATGGGCTGGATGGAGTACGGAGCGCACTATGCCACGGTGATCCATGAGGACGAGCGGTATGAGATCAAGGTGGGCGGCGCGCTCAAATACCTCCAGGCATATGCTGCCGCATATGCTCGTAGTGCCCGGATCGGCTACACGATTCAGGACACGACCGGCATGGTCTTTACCAACACCAACCTCGACTACGGTCGCACGGACTACGGCGACTACGGGCCGCATGGCCACGGTTTCAGCGCCGACCTCGGCGTAACCCTTGTCCGTAAAGGCATAGGCAGCCTGGGTTTGTCGCTCCTCGACCTGGGGTCGGTCAACCTCCGCCACGCCGCCTCGGCCTACCACCTCCAAACCGCCGAAGGCGTATTTTCCGACTGGCACCAGGCCAAGTTCGCCAACAACGAGCAAGTGGACCGGACGTTGAGCGCGGTTTTTTATAACGGCGATTCGAGCGCTTCGTTTGCGGGGAACCATTTCCGGATGGGGCTGCCCACCGCCCTGAGCGTTCAGGCCGACTGGAATGTGTACCGGCATTTCTACACCACCCTGGCGATCGTCAAGGGACTTGGTATGCCCCGTCCCGATGTGTACGCCATTGTCCCGCGGTACGAAACGCGCTGGGGCGACGTCAGCCTTCCGGCCTCCCTTTTGTACTATGGTCATTGGCAGCCGCGGTTAGGGCTTGCCGTCCGGATCGGCTATTTTTATATCGGCGGCGATGAAATCGGGCCCTTGCTCCGCCTCCACGACCTGGACGCGGTCGACTTTTACGCCGGCGTACATATTTTCTTTACGCAAAAACACAACATATGAAGTTCCTACCGCTTTTGTTCGTCTTGTTCCTCCCGCAATCGTCGACCGTCGACACGTCGAACGCCGTCGTTTCCTTTTCTGTAAAAGGACCGCTGGGCGGGACCGTGCACGGCACGCTCGGCGGCTTGAAAGCCGATATCAAGTTCGACGAGCACAACCTCTCCGCCTCGTCGATGCACGCCACCGTCGACGTCAAAACCATAAAGACCGGTAACGACAAGCGGGACCGCGACTTGTGCAACGAGTCGACGTGGTTCGACGTCGCCAAAAACCCGACCATCGCGTTTACATCCCGGTCGATCACCAAGGCCGCCTCCGGCTATGCCGCCGCGGGCGACCTGACGATAAAAGGCGTGACCAAACCCTATACAATCCCCTTTACCTTCGACGGAAAGGTGTTCAAGGGCACGTTCGTGGTCAAGCGCCAGGACTTCGACCTGGGGAAGATGGTGGGGGACGAGGTCACGGTGAACCTCACGGTGCCCGTGAAGCGCTGACGCCGCCCTTGACGATATGACGCGGGATTTCGTATCTTTTAAAAAAAAATGGATACGGCTCTCGAACAAATACGCGACACCCAGCGGGCGTCCTGGGACAAATTCTCCCCCGGTTGGGAAAAATGGGACGACGTCAATATGCGCTTCCTGGGTCCCGTGGGCGGCGAGATTATCCGCCGGCTGGCGCCCGGCCCATCCGACGTGGTGCTGGACATCGCCTCCGGTACCGGCGAGCCCGGTCTTTTGATAGCGCCCTCGGTACAAAAGGTCGTCATCAGCGACCTCTCGGAGGACATGCTCGCGGTCGCGCGCGCCAAGGCTCACGGGCGGGCCAACGTGGAGCTCGTCGCCGCCGACGCTTGCGCCCTCCCCTTCCCCGACGCCACCTTCGACGCCGTCAGCTGCCGGATGGGTTTTATGTTTTTCCCGTCGATGGAACAGGCCGCCCGTGAAATGGCGCGCGTCCTCAAACCCGGCGGGCGCATAGCCGTGTCCGTTTGGAACATTCCCGAAAGGAATTTCTGGGTCACCGCGATCATGGGCGTGATCCATAAACACCTCTCTCCTCCCCCACCCGCGCCGGGCGCCCCCGGTATGTTCCGCTGCGCCGCCGACGGCCTGATCGCGGATATCTTTGACAAGGCCGGCCTGATAGAAGTGGAGCAATACGAAGTGTCCACGCAGCTGGACGTCGGTACCGCCGAAAACTACTGGACGATGATGACCGAGGTCGGCGCGCCCATCGTGGCGGCGTTGAGCAAGGCGGACGACGCCACGCACGAGGCCATACACCGGGAGGTGGTGGCGTTGGTCGAAAGTAAGTACCCGGCTCATGTAGCGATCGACGCCAGCGCCTGGGTGATCTACGGCGAGAGGCCTATTCCGTCCTGAGGCTCTTCACCGGGTTGGCCACCGCCGCCCTGATCGCCTGGTACCCCATGGTAGCCAGCGCCAGCGACAGCGACGCCGCACCCGCCAGGGCGAATATCCACCACGACAGGGACACGCGGTAGGCGAACTGTTGCAGCCAGGCGTGCATCGCGAGCCAGCCCAGGGGTACCGCGACGACAAAGGCGACCGCGACGAGCTGGAGGGAATCGCGCGAGAACAACGCTACGATCTGCCCCACGGAAGCGCCCAGGACCTTGCGCACGCCGATTTCCTTGGTCCGTTGCTCGGCCGAGAACATCACCAGGCCGAGCAGCCCCATACACGATATCAGGATGGCCAGCACGGCAAAGAGGATGGACAGCCGGGTGACCAGGACCTCGCTGGTGTAAAGCTTGTCGTATTCTTCATCGACGAACTGGCAGGCGAAGGGGTATTGCGGGTTGATGTCCCGGTAAACCTTTTTCAAGCCCGCCAGGGCTTCCCGTGTCCGGCCGGGTTGGGTCCGGGCGATGATGACGCCGAAGTCTTCGCCCTCCTTTACGTCCAGCAGGACGGGGAGGATGGGATCGCGGAGGGACTGGGTGTGGTAGTCCTTTATCACGCCGATGATGTGTCCGTGTTTGGCCCAGGCGGAGACGGCCTTTCCGATAGGGTTGGTCATCCCCATCTGGCGCGCGGCTTCCTCGTTGACCAGGAAGGCATCGGTCGAATCGGAGGGGTTGTCGATGGAGAAGTCGCGTCCGCGAACGACCTGGAGGTGCATCAGCTTCACGAAGTCGAACCCGACCGAGGCGGGTTTGACGCCGATGTACTGGTCCTTGGTCATACCGTCCCAGGTGATCGCGCCGGGCAGCGCCACGAAATTCATGGCGTGGGGCGTTTCGGAGCTGCGGTCGACCATCGCGACACCGGGCTGGTGTAACGCCTCCTGTTTGAACAGCAGATATTTGTCGCGCCGCGAGAGGTTGCCCTCGATCCGGATATATACCAGGTTCTCGCGGTTGTAGCCCAGGTCGCTGTGCTCGGCGTATTCGGTCTGACGGACGACGACGATCGTCGCGATCAGGAGCACAATGGACAATACGAATTGAAAGACCGTAAGGCTTTTGCGGAACCAGATCGCGCCCGCGGTAAAACGGAAGACGCCCTTGAGCACGCGCACCGGCCTCAGGGAAGAAAGGTAGAGCGCCGGGTAGCTACCCGCCACGACGCCCGTTACGAGCCATATACCGGTCAGCCAGCACCACAGGCGACCGTCCGTCCAGGGAAAAACGATCGCCTTGTCCGTGAACCGGTTGAACGCCGGCAGGAACACCTGCACCAGCACAAGCGATAACAGCAACGCCAGCAATGCGAAGATCACCGATTCCCCGAAGAACTGCCCGACCAGGCTCCAGCGCTCCGCGCCCACGACCTTGCGCAACCCGACTTCCTTTGCGCGGCGGACCGAGCGCGCGGTGGCCAGGTTCATAAAGTTGATGCAAGCGATAAGGAGGATAAAGAGCGCGATCCCGCTAAAAAGACGGACGTATTCGATCCGGCCGTCCCGCGGCCGGCCGTCGACGAAGACGCTGTGGAGATAGGCGTCTCCGTAGCGTTGCAACCCCAGCTCCACCTTATCCCCGCCGTTCCCTGCGAAGCGCTCGCGGATCATACGGTTGAGCCCGGCGGTGACTGCCGCGGGGTCCGCACCCGGCGCGAGCTCGACCAACGTCTGGAAGTTGCCGGACGCCAGGCCGAAATATTGGCGCAGCGACGCCCAGGTCGTGAGGTAGTCGAAGTGCATCGAGCTTTGCCCCGGCAGGTCTTCGAAGACCGCGCTGACTTTAAAGTCGAACCTGTTTTCCACGCGGATGGTCTGCCCGATCGCCGCGGCGGGGCTGCCCCAGAAGATGACCGCCATCTTGCGGGAAATAGCAATGTCGTCGGGGTCCCGGAGCGCGCCGGCAGCATCCCCTTCCAACAGCGGATAGCTAAACATCTTGAAAAAATCGGAGTCCGCGCGGGAACCCTCCAGCTTTACCAGCTTGTCCCGCACCTGGAACGTCTCCGCATGTCCCCAGGGCAGCTCATAGGCCGTTGCGTAATAGGTCGTATGCACGATTCCGGGGATGACATCTTTCGCTCCGTCGAGCGCGAAGAGCGGAAGCACCGGCCCCTGGCTGTATTTGATGGGCGTATTGTACCCGCCGGTACCGCCGCTCTTGGTATATACGGTATACAGCCGGTCGCCATGCACATGGAAGTTGTCGACGGCGCGTTCGTCCCGCACCCAAAGCAGGATGAACAGACAACAGGTCATCCCCAGCGAAAGACCCAGTATGTTGATGACGGCAAACCAGCGGTGGCGGACGATGTTCCGCCAGGCGATCTTGAGGTAATTGGCGAGCATGCGTGTTGCGGCGCTAATGCGATGCCAAAGACCTTTCGCCCTGATTGTCAATTAATTGTTGCTACGAATTGGATTTGCACTGTCTGCAAACGATACACCGGGTGTCCGCTCACCGCTTTCCGAACACCCACCGCTCCGCCGCCGCGGAATTGATCATGTCGTCGCTGTTGTGCCCGCTCCGTGGCACGACCTCGCAGGGCTGGCCCATATAGGCCGCGTAGAGCTTGCCCCTTTGGAGACGGAAGGCGCCCTCCATTTCGCCGGCGCAGGTCACGTCCAGGTTCTCGCCCCCGGGGTCGGTGTCGTCTTCCCCCAGGAGGATGACGATGTCGCGGTGGCGCATGTTGTAGAGGATGCGCTCCCTGCCCGCCAGCCGGGCGTAGTGGTTGAGACCCTCCAGCCCTTTGGGATAGCGGTTGTAGCTCGGGCAGCTGGTGCTGTCCGGGCGCACGAAGTGCACGCCGTCGAGCGGCCGGTTGGCGTCCGGGTACAGGTACGAGGACGGGTTCATCACGATAAACCGGAAGGCCACGGCCGGATGCCCGTCCGGTAGCGGGGTGGTCACCGAGTAACGCTGGACGAACTGACCGCCGGCCGAGTGCCCCATGACGACGACGTTTTTTATATTCGGGAAGTTCGGCCCGTCCATGACCGAGCCGATCAGCGAATCCATCACGGCATAGGAGCTGAGGGGATAGGATTCCGCCTCGTTGCCGTCGCGCCAGCCGGCGTTTTTCCAGACCAGGTAGTCGTCGCCCAGGAAGAAAAAGGCCTTGTCCTCCAAGGTCGCGTATTGCGGCGCGATGACCAGCGTATGGCGCTGCTCGCGCATGTGGTGCACCATGTCGTCGGCGTGATCGAAAATCGCGGGACCGTTGCCATACAGCCCGTGGATCACGATCAGCAGGGTATGTATGCCCGTATCCTTTTTGCCCAGCCGCTGGCTCGAGGAATACAACAAGACCTGTGTCTTGCCATTGCCATGCAGCTCGAAGGATCGGGGCGCCCGCGGCACGGGCCGGTGCGTCTGTGCTATGGTGAGGATGCCCAATAGAAGGAGCAGGCCGCGCATGCGCCAAATATAGGCGTTTACCGCCCGTATTGCAACACCGCTACCTTTCGTTATGCCGCCAACGTTTCGTCGAGGTTCCCCAGCGCAGCGGCGAACCCTTCCTTAAAGCCCATTTCCATGATCCGGTCCAGGTCGGCCGGGTTGTCAAAGGTCAGCACCACGGTAATCGACGTGCCGGTGGGCGTGGCGGTAAATTCGGTTTGCCAGAGGTGGCTGGGCGGCGCCGGCACGGTGTTGCCCTCCTCGTCGCTAAAGGCGTTGACGTGGACGATCCGTTCCTGCGGTTGTATGGTTTTGTACTCCGACTTGCACCAGTGCTTGTCCCCGCCAGGACCCACCATGGCGTAGTGCCAGCGGCCGCCCTCGGTAAAGTTCATGCTCTTTGTCTCGGCACGGTACGGCTTGGGCGCCCACCACTTGTCCAGCAAGGTTGCGTCGGTCCAGGCCCGCCATACTTTTTCACGGGGAGCGTTTACCGTGCGTTTCGCCGTGAGCTGGTTGCCCGACGGGGCCACTTCGTAGGTTGTTTCCATATGTTATGTTTTAATGTAACCATTCCGCATCCGGCCGGTATGCATCCATATACGGCCATTTGCAACTTCTCAGTTGCAAATATAAACATGCAAACAATATGTTGCGCATTATTTTTAGACAATTCCGCCGGCGGCGCGGGTACGCCGCCATCAACGTCCTGGGGCTGGCTTTAGGGATCTGTATCAGCCTGATAATCTATCGCATCGTGCGGTACGAAACGGGTTTTGACGACTTCCACCCGGGCGGCGACCGCATCTACCGGGTTGTCTGCCAGGAAAAAGACGGGCAGGGGAACGTCGATGGGATCGGGTTCGTCCAAAACCCATTACCCGGCGTTATCCGCCAGGAGACGTCCGCCTTTGACAACGTCACCGAATTCTGGAACTACTACGCCCGGGTGTCGGTCCCCGGTGGAAAACGGTTCTACGCGGCCCGCCGGGGCGAGGAAGTCAGCCCGGTGATCATCACCGAACCGTCGTATTTCGACCTGTTCCGCTACCAGTGGCTGGCGGGCAGGGTTTCGGATGAGCCCTTTACGGTGGTGTTGACCGAGTCACAGGCAACGCGCTACTTCGGGCCGCGGCCGCCCGACCAATGGATCGGGAGGGACCTGTATTACGGGGACGTATGGACGCCGGATTCGCTCCACCTCACGGTCTCGGGTATCGTCAAAGACTGGGAGGGGCAATCCGATCTCGCGTTCAAGGACTTTATTTCCTTTGCGACCATCCGGCACAGCTTCCTGGCCGGTGAAATACACCTGGACCATTGGGGTAACTGGAGCCCGACCACCCAGGCGTTCGTGCGGCTCGCCAAGGGCGTTTCCAAGACGACAGCCGAAGCGGCCTTCCCGGGTATCGTACGGCGGCACGTCCCGCCTTATACCGGCCACATCGACGAGCTCCGTCTCCAACCCTTGTCGGACCTGCACTTCAACAGCCTCTACCGGGACGACTACGTGCGCAAGGGCAGCCGGCCGGCGCTGTATGCGCTGATGGCCGTCGCCGTTTTTATCCTGCTCATCGCCTGTATCAATTTCATAAACCTGTCCACCTCGCTATCGCTCCAGCGGGCCCGTGAGGTAGGCGTGCGGAAAACGCTGGGCAGCAGCCTGGGACAGCTGCGCCGCCAGTTCCTGCTGGAGACCCTGGCGCTCACCGTGATGGCCGCGGCGCTCGCGCTCCTGGCGGCGACGCCGGCGTTCGGCCTGGCCCGGTCGCTCGCACCCCAGGGGATGACGTTGCGTCTTTGGACGCCCGATGTGTTTGTCTTCCTCGCGCTGTTGACCGTCACCACCACGCTCGTGGCGGGTTTTTATCCCGCGCGGGTACTCGCGTCGCTCCGGCCCGTGGAGAGCCTGAAGGGGATGACCGGTTATGGAGGCGGCGGCTTCCTGCGCCGGGCGCTGATCGTTTTCCAGTTCACCGTGTCGCTGGTCTTTATCATCGGCACCCTCGTCATCGGGAACCAGGTCCGCTATATACTGCGGGCCGACATGGGCATCAAGCACGGCGCCATCGTAACACTGTACACCGGGTGGAACGACGGTTATGAAAAGGCCAGCCGTTTTGCGGAGCGGATAAGGAACCTCGCGGGGGTAAAGTCTGTCTCCGTCCACCAGGAGGCGCCCGCCGCCAAAACGCACCCGATGTCGAACCTAAGACGGGTCGACGACCCCTCGTTCAGCATGGCCCTGCCCTTCGAGGTGGGCGACGAGCACTATGTGCTGCTCTTCGGCCTGCAGCTGCGGGCGGGGCGCAATATCCGCCACTCGGACACCGTGAGTGAATTCCTGCTCAACGAGTCCGCGACCCGCGCGCTCGGCTACCGCACCCCCGAAGCGGCGCTGGGCGCCCGTCTCCAGGTCGGCTTCGACGACTCCCGGGGCACGGTCGTGGGTATCCTCCGCGACTTCCACGCGCAATCGCTGCGGGAGACGATCGCGCCGTTTTTCTTCACCTCCTACGCGCCCGGCGAAAGGGCCGTCAGTATTTCGATGTCCTCCGACGTCCTCCGTCCCATCCGCGCCCTCTGGGAACAGTATTACCCCAACGAGCGCTTCGACTACCACTTCCTCGACGACAGCATCGCGCGTCTATACGAGACCGAACAAAAGACCGAACGACTGATGAACATCGCGATGGGCGTCGCCATCTTCATCTCCTGCATGGGCCTGATCGGCCTCGCCACCTACACGGCCCAACGCCGCGCCCGCGAAATCGCCATCCGCAAGGTCCTCGGCGCCCGCGTCTATTCCCTGCTGGCGCTGCTCAGCGGGGAGTTTGTGCGGCTGACGCTCCTGGCGTTCCTGATCGCCTCGCCTATAGCGTGGTATTTTACCTATAGCTGGTTACAGGATTTTGCGTACCGCGTGTCCATTGGGGTTGGGGTGTTCGCGGCGGCGGGGCTTGTCGCCGTGGCGCTTACGGTGCTGTCGACGGGTTACCAGGCGTTGCGGGCCGCGCGCGCGAATCCGGTGGACAAATTGCGCGCAATTTCCTAGCTTGAGGCATGAACTATTTCGCCTCCGCGGCCGCGGTTAGCCGCTACGCCCTCGGCCGGCCCGACGTGCATGCGCGCAGCGTGGATCAAATCCGCGCTTTTTGGGGCCTCGACGGCCCCCTCGACACCGCCCTTGACGTAGCCTGCGGCACCGGCCTTTCTACCGGCGTGCTGCGGGCGATCGCCTCCCAAGTATACGGAACCGATATTTCCGCGGATATGTTGCGGTTAGCCGTCCCGGTCGACGGCGTTTTTTATGTGGAAGCCCCGGCCGAGGAGCTGCCGTTCGGCGACGGCGTGTTTGATATCGTTACGGTATCCTCCGGCGTACATTGGTTCGATATCGATGCCTTTTTGGCCGAAGCCCGCCGGGTTCTCCGGGAAGGCGGCTGGCTCGTCCTCTACGACAATAATTTCGACTTCCCGCTAGGCCCGGACGACGCCTTCCGCCAGTGGTGCGCATCCGTTCACTTCCA
>NZ_DATJIY010000045.1:0-49621 GCF_035492835.1 Dinghuibacter sp. | reverse complement strand
GGAGTCGAGGGCCAGGGTGACGTATTTCCAGTCTTTGAAGAGGACACCGTCGGTCACCGTGAGAGCGCCCCATTCATCGGACATGGTCATGGTAGGGTAGACGGTGCCGTAGGGGGTGAGGTCGAAGAGGTTGTTGGGGTTGAAGGATATCCGCATCTGGCTGCCGGTGGTGAAGGTGAGCACGTGGCCGTCGACGAGTCGGGCGCGGTAGGCGCGGGCCTTGGCCTGGTGGCGGGCGTCGCGGGCGTCTTCTTCGGCGCGGATGCGGGGGCCGTCGTAGGCATCGGCCCGCGCGGCGGCGGCGGACGCGGTGCGCGCCGGCGAGGTGGCGGGCAGGTTATAGACGCGGCGGATTTCTGACTCGAAATTGTCGGTGGGTGTCACGTGGCGCGTCCAGGTCGGGTCGCGCTGCGACAGGAGGATGCCGTAGAGGGGGCCGGTGAGGTAGGCGAAGGAGCGGGTGAAGGAGGGACGCGCGGTGTCGGCACGGACGGTGCCGGGGAGGTAGGCGGTGTCCTGGAGGAAGATGCCGCTGGCGTAGACGCCCGTGAATTCGGCGAGGCCTTCGTTCCATTCGAGGGCGTGTTCGATCGAGTCTTCGCCGGGGTGGAGGGCGTAGCGCCCGGCGCGGAAGAGCAAGGCGCTTTGGAGGTCGTAGGCGCGTTTGTCGATGGGCTGACCCAAAGCGTGGGATAGCGCGCGCAACTCCAGGCGGAGCCATAGCCGGCCGTCACGGCTGTCCAGGTAGCCGGCCATCGGGCTGCGTGGGGGAAGGTCCAGGGAGTCCTGGATGCGGTGGAAGGATTCGTGCAGCAAAAGGTTCAGGCGGCGGTCACGGTTCTCCGGGAGCGGCAGGATGACCATCGCCCAGCGGCGGCCGTTCCAGTAGACGGAGGTGTTGGCGATGGCGACGGTATCGGGCAGCGTGGCGGGGACGTCCGGGCGGTTGGCGTAGACGGCTCGGGTGTCGACGTTGACGAAGAGCATGGGACCCACGAGCGGGCGGACCCAAAGCAGCGTGCGCGGGTTTGTGCTCATGGAGTCGAGCTCGGCGAACGCCTGGGCCGGAGTGACGGTATCGGCGTGGAGCGTGAGGATTATGGCGAGGAGCGGGAGCATCTTTTTTTACAAAAATTGCCCGGCGGCCGGCGACGTGCAAATGTATTATAGCAACGAGCGCCATATTTATAGCATCGGGGCGAAGCAGTAGCGCGCCGACGCGGGGGACTTCGTACTTTGGGGGGATGAAAAAACTGGCCACGCAGGGCACGAAAAAGCTTGCCGCGCAGCTGTTGGGGTGGGTTATCTTCTTTTTCCTTTGGGAACGACTGGTGTACTTCTATGTCAGCGACGAAGGGAACCGGTGGCTATTTACGGCGTACGATACGGGGGCCATCGTCCTGTCTTTTTATGCGCTGTATGCGTGGGTGACGCCGCGGCTGTTCCATCACAGGAGCCGGTGGCGGTTCGCGCTGGCGTTTGTCGTTTCGGTCGGCGTGGCGGGGGGGATCATGTATGGGGTGATGCAGATCCTGCTGAGGGAAATGGTGGCGCCGGTTCACTTCAGCTTCAACTGGACCTATGACGCGATGCAGCGGAACCGGTTCTTTATCGCGTTCCTCGGCGCGGCGACGGGGGTGGTGGTGCGGCTGGCGATGGGTTGGATGCAGGCGCGGCGTGAAAAGGTGGCGACGGAGCTGACGTACCTGCGGGCGCAGATCAATCCGCACTTTTTGTTCAATTCGCTGAACACGATTTATGTACAGATGGCGATGCCGGGGGTGGACGCGCGCGAGACGCTGTCGACGTTTTCGGATATGCTTCGGTATCAGCTGTACGAGTGTACCAGTGAGCTGGTGCCGCTGGAGCGGGAGATTGCGTATCTCAACAACTATATGCAGCTGCAACGGCTGAGGAAAGACGAGCGTTATGAGATTACGTGGGAGCAAAGCGGCGAAGCGACAGAGAAAAAGGTGGCGCCGTTCCTGCTGATCCCTTTCGTGGAGAACATGTTCAAGCATGTATCGAACCGGCCCGAAGGAGGAAATCTGATCAGTGGGCGGCTCACACTGGCGCCTGGTAAACTGCACTTCGAGGGGACGAACACGAGGAGCGCCGCCGGGGGCGGCACGGGGGGCGGCGGAAAAGAGACAGGGGGCATTGGCCTGGCGAATGTGCGGCGGCGCCTCGACTTGTTGTATCCGGGGCGGCACAAGCTCACCATAATGGATGAACCCGAAATGTACACCGTATGCCTGGACCTCCACCTTTAATCTTACGCTGCGTCGTCGCGGACGACGAACCGATCGCGCGGGAGGGGATGCGGCAGCTGATCGGGCAGGTGCCGTTTCTTACGCTAACGGCGTCGACGGGGGATGCGTTAAAGGTACCGGACCTGATCGGAGATGCGGACCTGTTGTTCCTGGACATCGAGATGCCGGGGTTTAGCGGGATCGCGCTGGCGCAACGGCTCAATAAGGACATACCGATCGTATTTACGACGGCGTTCCCGGAATATGCGATCAAAGGGTATGAGCTGAACGTGCTGGACTACCTGCTGAAGCCGGTGACGCTTCAACGGTTCCTGATGACGGCGAACAAGGCGAAGGCGCTGTACGAAAAACAGGAATGTTTGGCGGTGCGAACGGATAAGGGCCTGGAAAGGATTCATCTGAAAGATATACGATACATCGAGGCACGGCTGAACTACGTGCTGATTCACCTGGAACGCCGGAAGATTATCACCTATGGGTCGATCAAATCGATGGTGGAGCGGTTACCGGGGCCGGACTTCGTTAAAGTGCACAAGTCATATATCGTGGCCCTGAACAAGATCGAGAAGCTGGAAGGCGCCGGGCTGGTGGTGGGAGATGCCAGGATCCCGGTCAGCCGCGAAAACCGCGCGCGGGTCCAGGAGTGGATCGCTAGCTCCGGATCGCTTTGACCGGGTCCATCCGGGCGGCGATCGAAGCGGGGATAATGCCCGCGAGCATGCCGGTGAATATACAGAACGAGATCGCGCCGATAAAGAGCTTGGGCGAGATGGAGACGGTGTAATTGAGCGCGGCGCTGAGCACGAAGGTCAGCAGGAAGACCATAAAAAGACCGATAAGACCGCCGATGACGCAAAGGAAAGCAGATTCCAATAGAAACTCCAGTAATATGGTCCGGCGCTTGGCGCCGATGGCCTTTTTGAGACCGATCATCGGGGTGCGTTCACGGACGGTGACAAACATGATGTTGGCTACGCCAAAGATACCGACGATAAACGAGAGGATGGTGATGGCAAAGCCGCCGACAGTCATACCCCCGAAGATGGAGTTCAGCTCGGAGGTGCCGCTGGTAACGTCGTTGAGCGCGAAATTATCGTCCTGCTTGGGACTGAGCCGGCGGACGGAGCGCATGATGCCGCGTAGCTGGCCCTTGACTTCATCCACCGGGATGCCGTCCTTGCCACGGACCAGGATGCTCATATTCTGGTTATGCACGTTGGCGATCGATGTGCAAAAGACATAGGGAATGATGGTGGCGTTATCGAAATCCCATCCGCCAAGGAGGGAGCTCCCCTGCTTTTTGATGATCCCCACGATCTGGACCTGGCGGCCTTTGATCACGACGGTTTTGCCAACGGCGGAAACCGGGTTGTCGAACAATTTCTGGGCGACGGTGAAACCCATCACGGCCACCGGGTTGCCATACTGGAACTCGGAGGGCAGGATATACCGGCCGTAGCCAATATCCACGGTCTGGATCTGGTTGTATTCGTCGGTGACGCCATACCAGTTGACGTTGGTGAGGACGTCGTTCCCGTATTCGATGTTGGCTTGCCCGTTAAAGAAAATGGCGGCGTGCGCGGCATAGTCCGCGCGGTCCTTTATGTACCGCAGTTCCTGATATTTTGGCGCGGGGCGGGTGATGTACTTCCACCAGGGGTAGTCCGATCCCCCGCCCCACGGCCATTTTTCAACGAATATGGTATTGGTGCCCATGGCCTCCAGCTCCTTGTGGACGGAACTGTCGAGGCTGTCGACGGTAGCGAGCACCGCGATGATGCAAAATATCCCGATGGTGATGCCGAAGAGGGATAGGAAGCTCCGCAGGCGGTTCTTCCGCAGCTCGTCGAGCGCCATGCGAAAACTGGTGGCGAGTATGTTGATGGTCTTCCGCACGCCTCAAACCTACAACATTTCGACGGCTAGGGGAAGAGTTCCGCGAGCTTTTTCCCCAGCGCCTCACCGCGGAGGTCCCGGGCGACGATCTTGCCGTCGGGTCCCACCAGGAAGTTGGCGGGCACGGCGTGTACGCCGTACAGCGCGGCCGCGTCGTTCTTCCAACCTTTCAAGTCGGATACCTGGGTCCAGGGCAGGCCATCCTTTTGGACGGCTTCGGCCCAAAGGTCCTTTTTGCTGTCCAGGGAGACGGCCAGGACGTTGAACCCCTTGGCGTTGTACTTGCCGTAGGCGACCTTGAGGTTCGGGGACTCGGCGCGGCAGGGACCGCACCAGCTGGCCCAGAATTCGACCAGGACGTATTTGCCCTTATAGTCGGCGACGCTGACGGGGTGATCGGCGAGGTCGTTTTCGGTAAAGTTCGGGGCGGGTTTGCCGACTTCGACGCCGGCGAGCAGCTGCAGGCGGCTGCTGACTTCCTTGCCCTGGATGGACTGTTGTACCGCGGGGTCGAGGGCGTCGAACAGCTTCTGGCTTTCCGCCAGGTTGTTGCCGTCCAGGTAGTGCATCAGCTCCCAGGCGGCGCCATAGCTCCGGGTGTGCTCCGCGATGTACCGGCGCTGGAGGGCGCGGGCGGCGACGGACTGGGCATGAAAAGCGGTGTCGTATTCCACCTTATAGCCCTTGAGCGCGGCGGAATCGCCGGCCTTATAGGCGTCGAGCATCTTCGAGTAGACCACCTGGACGGGCTTGCGCAGATCGAGCTGGGCCTGGTTGTAGGCGGCGTAGTCGTTCGTGGCGGCGGGGCCGCTGACGTGATAGTCATAAAACGAATCCACGTCCCCGCGGATCGTGACGGCGCCCTTGTCTATAAACAGGTCGATCTTGGTGCTGAAATCGTGGGTAAAGAGCATCGCGTAGGAGGGTTCCTCCACAGTACCCTTGAACACGAAATCCCCATTGGCGGCCAGGACGGTATCGGCCTTCATCGTTGCATAGGAGCCGTATGCCAGGTATATCTGGCCGTCGGGGAGGCCCTTGATGTGGCCGTTGACGGTAAAAGGCGACTGGGCGGAAAGGGTCAGACCGCCGAGCAGCAAGGCTAGAATCATAAAACTGTGCTTCATATTCATGCTAATTTTAACTGTTTGAGGTTGGGGGATGTTTTAACTGTTTCGGATAGTCATATCGATCACGGTCCCCGGCAGGCCGTCGATCCTTTTTATCAGGTTCCCGTTGTTCCCGGTCGAGATGTCGAGGTAAAAAAGGCTGCCGTCGACGCCGGCGTAGAGGGTGTTGCCATCGTCGGAAACCTTGATCATGGTGACATTCTTCCCGCCTAAAGAGGCGTTGAGCGCCACGACCTGCTGATTGGTGGGGTTGTACCGGTATATCGTCGCCCCATTGGTGAAATAGAGTATCTCGTTGGGCGTCGACTGCCAGAGCATACCCGGGGTGATCAGGTCCTGCCGGATGAACGGTCGTTTCCAGATGGCGTCAAACGTGAACGGGCCGTTGAACTCGGCGTCGAACTTCAACTCGTAGAGGGTGTCGTTCCCGGGAGACTTGGCATAGGCATAACAAAGACCGCCGTTGATCTCCTGGGCGTGGACGATGGTCATGCCCAGGTTCGTCGGGTCGAATGCCGTGTCGAGGACGGTGTAGTTGGCGCCGAAGTATACGATGCCACCGTAGAGGTTAAACCGGACAAACTGGCTGGCTTTTTCGTCAAAGCCGACAAAATTCCCCGGACCGTAAACACCGGTATAGTTGAAGATGACTTCGGGGGAAAGATAGTAGTTACCCTGGGCGCCGAGGTCGAACATCCCGTAGGTGGGCGCTTGGTTCCAGGTCTCGGTGGTGCCGGAATAGAGCGTGCCGTTGATGTTGCCGGAGATCACGCCGAGGGGGTCCACGAACATCCTATAAGGAGTCAGCGTGGTGTCGGGAACGCTAAAGAAATTGTCGGCGAGGTTTTCCTTTTTCTTGAACGTATTGGCGTCGATCTGCACACCCGGGTTGACGCCGTTCATGCCAAAGACCCAATAGGTCTGTATGTCCGACTGGTAAGCTTCCGGGACTTCGAGGAGCTGGGTGGGGTTCGCGGGCAACGCCTCGCCGGGGTTAACGGCCTGGAATATCCGCGGCTGGACGGAATCGTTGGGTTTGATAAACGACACCTGGGTCACGCCGTTCTCCAGGGTCAACACGGTCGTCCCCTGCGAAAAGGCGGTCTTGCCGCTGATCACGAAGTCCTCGAAGTACTTCATCATGTTGGAGCTGTCGGTGATCGTTAACCGCGTATAATACCGCTGGGCGCCCAACCCGAATACGATCCTGAGCGCAGGCCCCGTGAAATGGGTATTCGTGTCCGTGAGATCGGGGTCGCTGATGGTCCAGAGAAAACCGAGCTTGCCGTTGCTCCCGGGGATGGTGATGGTCGGGTCGACCACCAGGCTATCGCCCACGTATACGCTATAGACCGTGTCGAGGTTGGTGATGACGGGCTGCCCGACGGGATGATAGCTGTAGTTGCCTTTATCCTTGTAGCACGCAACCGCGAGCAAACAAGCCAGGATAGTAAAATGACGTTTCATGTCTAGTGGACCTCCTGTCCGTTTTCATCGATGAAGAAATATTGGTTGGCCTGCGCGTCGTACTGGTACAATATCTTTTTCGCGGGGTTGGCCGTATTGTAGAAATACGACACACCGTCCACCGGTTGCGCCATCACATACCCGGAGGCCTGGTTCCGCGCCAGCCACGTGTACGGGTCGGAAAGGAACGTCGTCAGCAGGCTGACGAAATACAGGTTTTTGGGCGCGTCGAGGCCGTTCGTCGAGAGCGTGTCCTGCCCCGTGGTGATGATAAAGAGCTGGTATTTGACCTGCGAAAAATAGTCGCCCATCCACATGCCCCACCAGTCGGGCCGCTCCAGCTTGCTGGAGAAAACGCACTTGCCATAGATCAGCTCCGGCAGGTTCGTCCCCAGGTCGGCCGTCGGGAACAACCGGAACTTCAGCATGACCGAGCGGTACTGCAGGAGTGAATCGGTGTTGTAGATCACGAGCGGCACCAGGATGCCGCCGGCGTTCGCGGGCAACGTATAGACGCTGTCGAAAGGCTTGTAGTGTACGTAAGGCTGTGCGGTCGAAGAGTCCTGCTCCGCTTTGAGCAGGAAAGTGCGGTCTTTGTTCACCCTCGTGCCGGACAGCTGCACCGGCAGGTACAGCGTGTCCGACTCCTTGCTGGGGTCGAAAGCGAAGGTATACAGGATACTGTCCTGCTGCTGCGCATTGAAATTGAAATACACGTTGGCGGGGCTGTTATAAATCAGCTCGTTGTGACGACCGCACGCCACGGCGGCCAGGACCACGGCTAAGGAAATCATTTTTTTCATGGCTATCCTCCAAATTCGGTTTCGTTAACAGGCAGGGGCAATACGAATATCTTGTCGCTGGGAGCGATGACGATGCCGGACGACCCGACGATGGACGTGTTCAGTCGTTTGTACAGGTAGAATATCTGGCCTTCTCCAAAGAATTCCTTGCGCGCTTCGCGGATGAGGTCGGTCAGGAACTGGGTCTTGGTCGAATCGGTCAGTGGAGTACCGATCCCCCGCTGCGCGCGGACCGTGTTGACATACGCCAGGGCGCCGGCCGGGTCCTGGTCGAAGGAGGCTTCGGCGGCGATGTAGTACATCTCGCTCAACCGGATGGCGGGCGCCACCTGCGGGCAGATGTTGGCGGTCGGGTCGTTCGCGGTGGCGCTCGGGTTCTGTTTGTACTTGGACAGCTGGACGACGCCGCTAACGGCGATCTGCATCCACTCTTTGTAACGGAGGTCCTCCCCTCCCACCCCGGCAGCCTCATAGATATACTGGGCGTCGGCGGGCTGGAGGAACAAACCGGACGCGCCGGTCTGGAAGAGGTTGGTCAGGGCCGTGGTCTGCCAGGGGATGTACCAGCCAAACACCAGCTCCTTATAGAGGATCAGGTCCTGTTTGGTAGGATCGGCGTTGATGAAATCGGCCTGAGCCGTCCAGGGGAACTTTTTGGCGTTGATGACCTCGAGCGCGCTGGCCAGGGCGTCGGCGTTGTCTCCCTCGAAGAGATAGGCCCTGGCGAGCTCCCCGCAAACGGCGTAGTAGTTCATCCGGTGCCGGCGGTTCTGCTCGAACAGGTTCGTCGACGTGGTCTCTGTCTGGTTCGGGTCGCTGGGGTAACCGACGATATAGTCCGAGTTGCGGATGGAGTCCGCGGGGGCGAGGATCGTCTTTGCCTGCAGCAGGTCGTTGATCACGTCTTTGACCACGGCAGAGACGCTGGACAAACCCGTTACCTTGTTGGAATAGGTGGTGACATACGGGACGGCGGGGGCCGAGGAATTACTCACATAGGATGGACCAAAAAGACGGAGCGCGTCGAAGTGGAGGTAGGCCCGGAGCGCCAGGGCCTCGCCCTTGACCAGTGCGTACTCGTTCCCGGTGAAAAGCGCCTTTTGCTGGTCGACGTTGGCCAGGATCAGGTTACAGTTGACGATGGCGTTGTATAAACCGGACCAGATGCTGTTCTCCCGGTTGAGGAAGTACGCATCGGCATAGTTGAATTCCGAAGACTGGAGATAGGACAGCGGGTCGTTGACGGTCGACAGGCTGTAGTCCTGCGCCAGCACGTCGAGCAACCCGCACGTCAGCTCCTGGCCATAGATGTCGGCCTGGCCGCAACGGGTGTACACGCCGTTGAGCGCTTCCTCGAAGCCGGCCTGGGTCTTGAAGAGGTCCTGGGAGGCTATCTGCGTCTGGGGAGTGACGTTCAGCCACTTTTTGCAGGAGATTCCCAGCAGGAGTACGGACGTCAGGATGATATATTGTCTCATACGATTTTCTTTAGAAGGTGGCGAGTAAGGAGGTGGTAAAACTGCGCGCGTACGGATAGTCTATCCCGCGCTCCTGTTTGACGGACCCCCACCAGAACAGGTCGTTGGTGGTGAAGGAGAACCGGAGGCCCTTCATACCCAGCCTGGCGTAAATCGCGTGGCCCGCGTCATACGACAGGTAAATCGACTGTAACGCGAGCACGTTATCCCGTTGCACAAAGCGGGAAGAGACCTGTGTCGTTCCGAGGTCGGCTATATTTTTAAAAAAAACGTGGTCGCCCGGCTTCTCCCACCGCTCCGAGAGCACGCGGTCGTCCACGTTGTAGCGGGGATCGGCGTTCTCCACCCTGTCCACCAGCGTCTGGTTGTAGAGGTGCCCGCCCCAGCGGGTATAAAACGTCACCTGGAGGTTGAACTGCTTATACCGGCTGCTGGTGGTGAAGAAACCCTCCACTTTGGAATCGGTGTTCCCCACCGGCTGGATGTCGTTTACGTTCCAGTTGTAGGTCAGGGTCCCGTCTTTTTTGACGAACAGCTCCTTCCCATTCTCCGGGTCGATCCCCAGGGAGCGGACGGCGTAAATCGTGTTCAGCGATTGTCCCTCCTGGTACCGCAGCAGGGGCGCGCCCATATTGGCGCTCGAAAGCTGGGCGGAGTCGACCTTCGTATTATAGGCCTTCAGGGCGTCCGATATCTTGACGATGGTATTGGTATTGTGCGTGAAGGCCGCGGTCAGGTTCAAGCTGAAATCCCGGGTGCGGACGATGCCTGCCTGAATATTAAGCTCCGCTCCCTGGTTGCGCATGTTTCCGATGTTATCGAGGTAGGACCCAAAACCGGTGGACGGCGGCAGGGAGACGTCCGACACCAGCCCGGTCGTGAGCTTGTTGTAGACGCGGGGCATGATGAGGATGCGGTCGTCCAAAAAACCGATCTCCATCCCCAGGTCGGTCTCGTGGGTCTTTTGCCATTGGAGGTTGGGGTTCCCGTAGCCGATGACCGTGGCGCCGACTCCGGTAGAGTACCAGTTACCGGTATAGTATTGATACGTCGTCTGCGCCATATACGGGCTGAACGACACGCTGCCGGTAAGCCCGGTACTGGCGCGGATCTTAAGCCGGCTAAAGGGGGAGCCCTTCATGAAGTCCTCTTTGTGGAGGTTCCAGCCGATACCGACGGAGGAGAACGGCGCCATCCGGGAGTTGCTTCCGAACAGCGACGAGCCGTCTTCCCGGAAAGTAAGGTCCATCAGGTACTTGTCTCTGTAGGAGTAGTTGCCCGAGGCGAGCATTCCGAACAACCGTTGCTGGTCGATCGTGCTCGTGGGGGTCGTACCGGAGGCATAGGCATAGGCGAAACCGATGTCCGGGAACTGGTCATTGCTAAAGCCCGTAGCTTGAAAGGACTTCATATTGGTGAGCCGGGTCTGGATATTCGAACCCACCAGGACGTTGAAGAAGTGGCCGTGGACCTCTTTATTGTAGTTCAGCGTCAGGTTCCCGTCTACGGTGGTGTTGACGCTGTCCCCGTAGGTGTAGCTGCCCCGCTGGTTGATCTGGGTGGAGGTGTAGCCGTAATAGGCGTTGGCCTGGGGGGAGACAAACTGGTTGGTCGTCCCGTCCGTCCGGTCGACGCTGATCTGCCCGCGAAGGCGGAGGCCGTCGATGATCGTCCAGTCGGCGGTAAAGGCGTCCACGAACTGGAAGTACGAATCCTTGTTGAAACTGTTCAGCGTAGCGTCGTACATGGGGTTGAGTACGGGCGTGGTGGTTACATAGCCTCCTTGCCTATCGGTCCAGCTGTCCACGACCTGGATGATACGACCCGTGGAATCGGTCTTGGGATAATAGGGATTCATCCGGGCATAGGTGGCGAAGTCGCCATAGGGCGAGGCCTTGGCATTTACCTGGGTCGCGGTGATGTCGTTGCGGAACAATAGCCTGGAGCTCAGGTTGTAGGACAGCGTGAGCTCGGTGGAGTAGCGGTCGCGGCCTGAGCCTCGCATGACGCCGGGCGCGGTCTGGTAGCGGGCGGCGAGGCCGACGCGGAAGGGACCGGAGCCGCCCTCGAGATAGACGGAGTGCTTCTGGCCAAAGGTGGTTTGCAGGGGTTGGCTCAGCCAATAGGTGTTGACCCCGCCAAGCACCTGCCCTAGCTTGTGGTAATAGAGGTCGTCGAGCTGGTCCTGGCTCATGACCGTGTTGTTCGCGGCGTCATACAGCCCGGCGAGCTTTTCGTATTGCAGCTTGTGGCTGGCGTCGAGCACGTGGTATTGGGTCAGGTCGGGCGTGGTCGTATTGAGCTCGTAGTTGTAGGTCACCTGGAGCTTCCCGGCCTTGGGCGGGAAGGTGGTGATGACGACGACCCCGTTGGCGGCGCGGGAACCATAGACCGCGGTGGCCGCGGCGTCCTTGAGAAGGGTGATGGACTTGATCCGGTTGATGTCGAGGTCGTACACCTGCTCGAGGCTGACCTCATAGCCATCCATGATGAAAGTGGGCAGGTTCACGGTCCCGGACAGGTTGTCCCGGCTGATGATGGTATTGCCGCCCGCGGGCAGGGCGGTGGAGCCGCGGACGTTGATGTTAGGCAGGGCGTTGGGGTTGGACCCCGCCAGGTTGTTGTCGACGATCTTGAAGGAAGGGTCGAAGCTCTGCAGGCTGCGAAGGACGTTGTTGGGGTCTACCTTTTTGAGGTCCGCGCCGGAGACGGTGATGGCGGTGCCGGTGAAGCTTTCCTTGCTGATTTCGGTGTAGCCGTTGGAGACGGTGATGGCGACGTCGGAGATCTGCTGGACCTTCGTGTTTAGCTTTATGACCAGGGGTTCCTTGCCGTTGGCGCGCACTTCCTTTGGTTCCGTGTTTGTGCTGGAGAAGACCAACGTCGCCGGGGCGTCGAGGTTTATCTCGAATTCGCCTGCCGCATTTGTCGTGGTACCCTTTTGAGCGCCTTTTATCAGCACACTGACCCCGGATAAGGGTTCGCCCTGGTCATTGAGCACGCGTCCTTTCGCGGTTAGTTTTGTTTCAGGGCGCTCTTTGATCGCGATGACCGAGTTCCCGACGATCTCCCAGGTCAGGGGCTGGTTGCTGAAAACCAGGTTGAGGGTGGTGTCCAGGCGGGCGCCTGTCACGTGGATGGTGACGGGGCGGCTTTTTTCCATGAGGGCGTCTTCATAAAAGACGCGCATCCCGCTTTGCTGGCCGATGGAACGGAGGACCTTTTCCAGGGGCGCCTTATCTTCCGAGAGGGTAATCTTCTGGGCGTTTACCTGGACGAAGGCCAGGCATGCCCATAGCACGGCCAGTCTGTGCGGGCGCAGCAGTCTCAATTGCATAGTTTCGGTGTGTTTTATTGATGAACGCCGCCTTATGGCATTACCACCAGTTTTTTGTGTTCGGCGTCTATAGTAAAATGGATATTGCTGATTTCAAAGAGTTTCAGTAGTTGGGACAGGTTGGCGGCGCGCGGGATTTCCCCGGTGAAGGTCCGCTCCGGGAGCCGGCCCTTGTACTCGACGTCCACGTCATACCATCGCCGGACCTGTTGCATGATCGTCTGGATGGAGGCCTTCCGGAAGGCGGTGAGGCCATTTTTCCAGGCGGTGCTTAACTCCACGTCCGCCGGTGTTTTGCGCAGGGAGCCGCCGCCCAAGCCTTGGCTGCCCGCTTCATCGATGCTTTGTTGACCAGGCACTAATTGTACGCTGTCCGTTGCGGTCGCAACCCGTACGGAACCCTCGACGAGGGTCGTGACGGTATTCTCGCCAGAATACGCACTCACATTAAAGCTCGTGCCCAGGACCCGTACCGTCGTGCGCGGCGTCGCCACGATAAAGGGCCGGGACGCGTCCCTGGCTACTTCGAAGTAGGCCTGGCCTTCTATCTCCACCCTTCTCTGGGCGCCGAAGGTCTCCGGGAAACGGATGCTCGATTCCGCATCCAGCCATACCTTGGTACCGTCCGACAGGACGAGTTGTTCCTGCCGGGCGCGCGGGGTGGTTAGCGTGTTGTACGCGGTTTCGCTCTGACCTTGTACGGTCAGGGCGGTGTTCGTTTTGGTGACGGCTTGCGCCAGTTGGCCGTTACGGGCCGTGTCAAGCAAGATGGTTTGTCCGTTTGCCAGGGTAAGGAGGGCGCCGGTTTTGCCGGGCAGGATATCTTTGCCAGCCGCCGCAATTGCAGGCACCGGTTTGTCTGTCTTTTCAGGGGTCGTCCGGCGGAGCGTTGCATAACCGATAATGGCGGTCAGCGCGACGGCGGCCGCGGCGGCCCACCAAAGGCGATAGGTCTTGTGCTCCCGCGGCAAGCCTTCCGCGATGTTCCGCATCATGCGCGCTTTGATCGCCTCACGGTCTTCGGGGACGTCCAGCGTACCTTCGGTCCGGTTGTACCAGTCGGCATACTCCCGTTCCTCTTCCGGGGTTATGCTGCCATCCAGCCATTTTTGGGCAAGCGTTCGAATCCTTTCGTTTTCCTCCAAGAAAGTCCCTTTTAGATATTGTCAATTGAAATGGCCCAAACCCTACATATGTTTTTAAAAAAAATATGACAAGCCCTTACGGATGGACTTGATCGCCCGGGTGAGGTTCGCCTCGACGGCTTTTTCGCTGACGTGGAGGTGGCTGGCGATTTCCTTATGGGAGAGGTCGGCTTCGCGGGATAACCGGAAGGTGATCCGGCATTTTTCGGGGAGCCCCTGGACTAATGATTCCAGGCGGTGGCGGAGGTCGTCGAAACTCACCAGGTGCTCGGTGGAGTGATCGGCTGCGTCTCCGAGGGATTTTTTATAATCCGCCGCCCTTTTCTGGCGGGCCTGTATGTTGATCACCTTGTATTTCATGCTGACGGCCAGGTAGGCGCTCAATTCGCCCCGGACGTCCAGGGTTTCCCGCCGGCTCCAGAGGTCCAGGAACACGTCCTGTACCAGCTCCTCGGCGATCGCAAGGTCCCTCATCTTTGTCCCGGCCACATATAAAAGGCGCTCCCAATAGCGGTTGTACAGCTCGGTAAACGCCTGCTCGTCACCCGTCGCCAGCAGCGACAGCAGTTCAGCGTCCGGGTAAGACGAATAATTCCTCGTTTCTCTGGCCACCATGCATTCAAAAAATTACCAATACGTGATTTTCGACCGTGGGAAGATAGGAAATTCCTGGCTGATTTGTTCGTACCTTTGCGCGCCCATGAATAAGTACAACGACCAGATACAGCGTCGCAAGACGTTCGCCATCATATCGCACCCGGACGCCGGTAAGACCACGCTGACGGAGAAATTCCTCCTGTTCGGCGGCGCCATCCAGACCGCCGGGGCGGTCAAAAGCAACAAGATCAAAAAGCACGCGACCAGCGACTTCATGGAGATCGAGCGTCAAAGGGGTATCTCCGTGGCGACCTCGGTCATGACCTTCGAATACAAGGACATGCTGATCAACCTGCTGGACACGCCGGGCCACAAGGACTTCGCCGAGGACACCTATCGCACGCTCACGGCGGTGGACAGCGTCGTGCTCGTGGTGGACAGCGTGAACGGGGTCGAAGAGCAGACGCGTCGCCTGATGGAAGTCTGCCGGATGCGGGACACGCCCGTGATCGTTTTTATCAACAAAATGGACCGGGATGGCAAGCAGCCGTTCGACCTCCTGGAAGAAATAGAAAAAGAACTCCACATCAACCTCCACCCGATCACCTGGCCGATCAACAACGGGCGGGACTTCAAGGGGGTGTACAACCTCTTCGATAAGAACCTGCTGCTGTTCACCGCCAATACCAAGGCGGCGGGGGACGACACGGTGCTGATCGAGGACCTGGCATCGTCCGTGCTGGATGAAAAAGTCGGTCCTTCCGATGCGGCGCGTCTTCGCGAAGACGTGGAATTGATTGACGGCGTCTATGGCGAATTGAACGTTCCGGACTATCTCTCGGCGCGCGTGGCGCCGGTCTTCTTCGGGAGCGCCATCAACAACTTTGGCGTTCGGGAATTGCTGGACACCTTTGTCCGGATTGCGCCGGCGCCCCTCCCCCGCCCCACCAACGTGCGGGTGGTGTCGCCCTCGGAGGACGCCTTTAGCGGCTTCATATTCAAGATACACGCCAACCTCGATCCCAAACACCGGGACCGGATCGCGTTCCTGCGCGTCTGCTCCGGTAAGTTCCAGCGCAATACCTACTATCACCACGTCCGCCTGTCGAAGGACGTCCGTTTCAGCAACCCGTATTCGTTCCTCGCGCGCGATAAGGACGTCATCGAGGAGGCCTACCCGGGAGACGTCATCGGTTTATTCGATACCGGCCAGTTCAAGATCGGCGACACCCTGACGGAGGGCGAGGACTTCTATTACACCGGCATCCCGTCCTTTTCCCCCGAGCTCTTCAAGGAGCTGGTCAACAAGGACCCGATGAAAACCAAACAGCTCGAAAAAGGCATCCGCCAGCTCACCGACGAGGGCGTGGCCCAGCTCTTCACCCAGCACGGCGGGAACCGCAAGATCATCGGTTGTGTGGGCGACCTGCAGTTCGAGGTTATCCAGTACCGTTTGTTACAGGAGTACGGCGCGGCCTGCCAGTTCAATAGCCTGCCCTTTTTTAAGGCTTGCTGGATCACCTCTCCTGATCCGCATAAGCTGGAGGATTTTGCGCGGTTCAAGAACAATATCGTCGAGGACAAGGATGGGCACCTCGTCTACCTGGCGCAAAGCGAGTGGTTCCTCAATACGGAGCGGGCCAATAACCCGGGGATCGAGTTTCATTTTACCAGTGAGATACACAAGTAGGCCTTCCTTTAGCGTTCCGCGGGGGGCGCTTGGAGGAGCAGGGGCGTCGGCGGCGGGACCTTCGCGCCGGTGATCATCCCCTCGAGGTGTTCTACCCAGCGTTGGGTGGCGGGGCAGTATTCTACGTTCTGTTTGTAAACGTGGATATAATCGGTGATCTTATTCTTGGTGAGGTGAGGGAACCCGGCGCAGTCGGCGGGGCGAACCTCATAGATGGAGCACTTGAAGTCTTCGGTGTTGAAGAACTGACAAGGTTGTTTGGTGTTCATCCAGTCGCCGTCGGTATCCTTGAAAAGCCACTTTTTGCGGAAGGCGTCGGGCGTCATCGACAGGTGGGCGGAAATACGGCGGATATCCTCCGGCGTAAAGGTCGGGGTCATCGTCCGGCAGCAGTTGCCGCACGTCAGGCAATCCACGTCTTTCCAGGTCAGGGCGTCGGCGCCCACGGCCATGTGGTTCAGGCCGGCGGGGGGATCGTTTTCGATTTTAGTGAGGATGCGACGGAGCCTTGGTTTTTTATCGTGGAGTTTTTGCTTGAATGCGCGGAGATTCATGACGGAAAATGCGAATTTTGTCGAATAAAGACCGAAAATAGGGTTTAATGTCGACAAAACCATTTTTGCACCTTGTGGGAGCCGTATAAAAAAGGATTCAAAGCCTACCTGCAGCTGGAGCGTTCCTTATCGGAGCATTCGGTGGAGGCGTACCTGGGGGATGTGGAAAAGCTGACGCAGTACCTGCTTCACGTGTCTTTATCGCGCGCTCCGTCCGAGCTGACCACGGATGACTTGCGCCATTTCCTGCAATGGGTCGCTTCGCTCCACATGACGCCCTCGTCGCAGGGCCGCATCTTATCAGGACTCCGATCTTTTTACAAATACTGCCTGCTCGAACAGATCGTGCGGGTGGACCCCACCGAGCTCCTGGAGGGGCCAAAGCTCAAACGGGCCTTGCCGGACGTGCTGACCTTCGACGAGATCGAGCGTATGCTGTCTTCGATCGACCACAGTACTCCCGAGGGCGGCCGCAACCGCGCGATCCTGGAAACCCTCTATAGCTGCGGTCTCCGCGTCAGCGAGCTGGTGACCCTGCGGTTGTCGTGTCTGTATCCGGACGTGGGCTTTATCCGCGTGATCGGTAAGGGCGACAAGGAGCGGCTGGTCCCCATCGGGCGCGACGCGCTAAAATACATCGCGATCTACTGTGAACAGATCCGGGTGCACCTGACGATCAAACCCGGCAGCGAGGACATCCTTTTTTTAAACCGGCGGGGGTCCGCGCTGTCACGGGTGATGATCTTTTACGTGATCAAGGACCTCGCTTCAAAAGCCGGCATCACCAAAAACATCTCGCCCCACACCTTCCGTCATTCGTTTGCGACCCATCTCGTGGAGGGGGGAGCGGACCTGCGCGCGGTCCAGGAGATGCTCGGGCACGAAAGCATCACTACCACGGAAATATACACCCACCTCGACCGCGAGTACCTGCGGCAGACGTTGCAGCAGCACCACCCGGGGTTTCAGCGGTAAGCAGGTCCTGGCAGGGAATGATACGGAGGATTGTGGCTATGGATTGGGCGGGGAGGAGGGTGACGACGACCGGCGCGGCGGTTTCCGGGGGAAGGGGGACGTACAGTCTTTGCTGAAGGCAACCGATGGCGGAGACGAAAAGGGTCAGCCCTCTTGTTCCGGGCGGGGCGATACAGAGGCAGCGACCGGAGAGGTCGGCGACCACGAGCAGGCGGGTCTCGAGGACGCTGACGCAGGCGCGGGGGATGGGGTTGCCGTTGGGGTCCCGGACTTCGACCTGGAAGTTGGTTTCGGTGAGGGGGGACGACGGGGGGATGGGTCGGGGGCGCGTGGTGTTTGGCGGTATGACGAGCGGCGGGGCGGCGTAGGGTGGCGCGGCCTGGTGCGCGGGTATTTGGGCGGGTGCGCGGAGGATATAGGTGAGGGCCAGGAGGAGGCATGCAGCTTTAATCATGGTGCCGTTTTCCTTATAGGTGCAAAAGCCGGCGGGATTACATACGGTTTTTGCTTAATTTTCTTGACGGATGTCTTTTTTACGGTCTATACGGGGAAAAAAGGCGGAGTCTCTCGACGATGAGGCGCTGGTAAAGGCGTACCAGGAGGGGGGCGACCTGCAGGCGCTGGCCGACGTTTACGAGCGGTATATGGACCTCGTGTACGGTCTGTGCCTGCGTTACCTGGAAGACCCGGAGCTGGCCAGGGACGCGGTGATGGGGGTATTCGAGGTCATCGTCCGGGACCTCACCAAGTACCCGGTGGAATACTTTAAGTCGTGGCTGTATAGGGTCACAAAAAACTATTGCCTGATGCAGCTGCGGTCCACAGGGAAGGGAAAAATAGTGGAGTTTGGGCCGGAACTTGTGTATTTGGAGGAGGAATTGCACCTCAATGAGGAAGTATACGGCAAGCTGGAGAAATGTATGGAGGCGCTCCCGGAAGAGCAACGACGGACGATCACGCTTTTTTATGAGGAAAACAAGTCCTACCAGGAGATCGGCGCCCTGACCGGCCAGGAATGGAGCAAGGTCAGGAGCCAGATACAGAATGGGCGAAGGAATTTGAAAATATGTATGGAGAGACGCACGCATGTTCAAAAAGGAGTCTGATAGCAAGCGCGGCGCGGGCGTAAGCCAGCGCTTCACCGCACTCGACATCGAGCGGTACCACCACGGTCTGATGACCGGGGCGGAGCGGCATGCCCTGGAAAGGGCGGCGCTGGAGGACCCGTTTTTGGAGGAGGCGCTGGAAGGGTATGCGTCGCTGGCGCCCGGCCAGGCGGCAGGGGACCTGGCGGCGCTCCGGGAGAGGCTCGCGGAGCGGGTACGGCCGCATCGGAAGCGGGTTGCCTGGTGGGTGGCGGCCGCCGCAGTGGTGGTGCTCGGAGGGGCGGGGATAGTGGCGTACCGGATGAGTGAGAAGGCGCCCGGGGCGGTGGCGATGAAGCCGGTGGCGGTGACGCCGCAGGCCGTGACGCTGGATACGGCGGCGGGTGTGGCGAAGCCGAATGCGGTCCCGTCGGGGCAGCCCTTGGCGGTGGAAAGGAAGTCGCGGCCGGCGCGGAAAAAGATAGCAACGAAGGCGAGAGCATTGGCGACGACGAAAGCCCCGGCGACGGAGATAGATTCGGCGACGGTCGCCATGGCGACGGTGCCGGCGGCGGCCCCCGCGGGTAACGTCGTCGCGGAAGACGCGCTCAAAAAGTTGCCGGGTGTGGCGGTCGACAAGGACGGCAATGTGGTGGCACAGGGCGAGCGGGTCACGAGGATACGGGTGAATGGGAAGCAGTTTTTCCCGGCGAGCCCGAAGACTATGTTCCAAAACAGGGTGATCGATTACAACCACCAGCCGATTCCGGGGGCCACGCTGCAGGTGGGACCGACCGATAATTATGTGATGACGGACCGGAAGGGGTACTTCCGTTTTAACGCACAGGATAGCCAGCGCGTGGTCGTGACGGCGGTGGGGTATACGTCCAAAGAGCTGTATGCCTATCAGCTGAACGACCTCGCGGCCGTGCAGTTATCGCCGGATACCAGCCGGCTCAACGAAGTGGTCGTGGTCGGGTACGGTACCTCCAAAACCGGGCTCGCCCGGAAGGCCATGGGCGCGTATCATGCCGTGACGGATACCAATGCGGCGCAGCCACTGGAGGGGTGGAGCAACTACAACGACTATATTTCCAGCAACCTCCAGCTGCCTGACCAGGCGATCGTGAACCATATCCACGGTGAAGTGGACCTGACCTTTGAGGTGGATGAGACGGGAAAACCGGTGAACATCAGCGTGGCGAAATCGCTTTGCGACTCCTGTGACGCGGAGGCGATACGGTTGCTGCAGCAGGGTCCGGGATGGAGCAAGGGTAAAAAGGCCAAGGGGAAATTAAAGGTCAAATTCTAATAGCCATAAAAACGATACAGTATGCACTACCTCAGGTCCCTGAAACAAAACAAAGCTTACAGCTTCCTGAATATCATCGGTCTGGCGATCGGGATCGCCTGCGCGGGACTGATTTTCCTGTGGGTGGAGGACGAGACGACGTTCAACGACAACCAGGTGAACAAGGACCGGTTGTACATCGTCAAGGTGAACTCCAGGGAGGATAAGGGGATGTTCACGCACTCGTCGACCCCGGGGCCGCTGGCGTCGGTGATCGCGGGTTTTTCGGGGGTGGAGTCGACGTGCCGGATGTCGGAGGACTATCCCGCCTCTGCGATCGGGATCGGCGACAAAACGCTGAATGCCTCGGGCTACTACACCGATCCGTCGGTGTTCGGCCTTTTTACCCTGCCGTTTGTGGAAGGGAGCCCGGAAAGCGCGCTGGCGCAACCCAACGCCTTGGTGGTGACGGAAAGCACGGCTAAAAGGTTCTTTGGGAACGACAAGAACATCCTCGGCCGCGTGGTGCAAATGGACCGGAAGGGCGCCTTTGTCGTCACGGGGGTCGTCAAGGACCCGCCGGCGAATTCGTCGCTCCGGTTCGACTGGCTGGCGCCCTTCCAGACCTATCTCAAAGCGCACGACAATTTTACCACCTGGCGGAACTTCGGGATTACGACCTATGTCCTCCTCGGCCCCGGGATCAAACCGGACGCCATCAACGCGCAGCTGTCGAATCCATACTATGATTTCACCACCCAGAAGGTGGAGACAGGGACGTCGACCGTGCACGTCTTTCTCTTTGGCATGAAGGACTGGCGGCTGCGCGACCAGTTCGAGAACGGCGTGCCGACCGGGGGTGGGCGCATACAATACGTCCACCTGTTTTCCCTGATCGCCTGGATCATCCTGCTCATTGCGTGTATCAACTTCATGAACCTGGCGACGGCCCGGAGCGAAAGGAGGTCAAAGGAAGTGGGCGTCCGCAAGGTGCTGGGCGCGGCAAAATTCAGCCTGGTGCGGCAGTTCCTGGGAGAGGCGTTCTTCATGACGGTACTGGCGATGTTCGTGTCGCTGTTGTTCATGGAGCTGGCGTTGCCCGCCTTTAACGGGCTGGTCCAGAAAAACCTGGCGCTGGAGCTCCTGAAACCCGCGCACCTCCTGGCGCTGGCGATACTGACGGCGGGCTGCGGACTGATCGCGGGGAGCTATCCGTCGCTGTACCTGTCCGCCTTCAACCCCATTTTCGTGCTCAAGGGGATCAAGGATAAAGACGGGAGCGCGGCGCTGATCCGCAAAGGGCTGGTGGTGCTCCAGTTTACGGCCTCCATAGTGCTGATCATCGGGACGATCGTGATCTACCGGCAGATCCAGCATGTCAAGGACAGGAACCTCGGCTTCAACCGCAACAACCTGGTCCAGCTGGACCTGCAGGGTAATATGCTCCGCGACTTCGGCGCCCTCCGGCAGGCGTTCCTCGACGCGGGAATCGCGGAGAACGCGGCGATCACCGACCATCCGACGCTGTATTCGGGTAACAATACCGGCGGTATCGGCTGGGCGGGCAAGGACCCCGGCAGCCACGTCGTCATTTCGCAACGGCTGGGCAGCCCCGAGCTGCTGTCGACGCTGGGTATGCGCCTGAAAGAAGGGGTCGGCTTCACGGCGACGGACAGTGTCGACCTGGCGCGCGTCGTACAATCGCAGGGCAAATACCTGCCGGCGATGCGCGTGATCGTCACCGCCTCGATGGAGCGGCTCATGGGTAATGGCAGCGCGATCGGCAAGGTGCTGTCCTTCGACAGCCCCTTCGGGAATATCAACATGACGGTCAAGGGCGTCGTCCAGGACTATGTGTACGGGGATATGTACGGTCAGGCGGACCCGGTGGTCTTTTACTGTATCCCCGGCGCCTCCACCTATATGTACGTGCGGCTCCGGGACGGAGTCCCCACCGACAAGGCGCTCACCAGGATGGAGGCCATCCTGAAAAAGGAAAATCCCGGTTATCCCTTCACCTATACGTTCGTGGACGACCAATTCAACAACATGTTCCTCGGCGAGATGCTCATCTCCAAATTATCCCGGGTCTTTGCCCTCCTGGCAATCGTCATTTCCTGTCTGGGCCTCTTCGGTCTGGCGGCGTATACGGCGGAACGCAGGATCAAGGAGATCGGCATCCGGAAGGTCCTGGGCGCCTCCCCGGCCAGTATCGCGCGGTTGTTGTCGATGGACTTCCTCCAGCTGGTGCTGTTGTCCTGTCTGATCGCCTTTCCCATCGCGGGCTGGATCATGTACCGCTGGCTCCAGGGGTACGCCTATCGGATCGGGTTGGAATGGTGGGTATTTGGCGGGGCCGCGGTGTTGTCGGCGCTGATCGCCCTGGTGACGGTAGGGTCGCAGGCGTTGCGCGCGGCGGCGGTCAACCCCGTGAAGAGCTTGCGGGCCGAATAAACGAACCCATCCACGCCAGCGCGACGACGGACAGGGCGCCGACAGCGTTCAACCAGAGGAACCCGATGTCCGACCACGCGAACAGCGCAATCACGCCGGCTTCGGCGACCAGGGCGCTCCAGAAGACGACGTCGCCACCGGCGCGTTTGAGGTAAAACGCAACCAGGAAGATGCCGAGCATCGTGCCGTAAAAAAGCGAACCCAGGATGTTCACGGCCTGGATCAGGCTCCCCAGGTTGGAGGCGAACTGCGCGGTGAGTACGCAAAAAACGCCCCAGCCCAGCGTATACCAGCGGGAAACGCTGTAGTCCTCTTCGTGGGTGCATTCCTTGCGGATGAACTTTTTATGGATGTCGACGACGGAACAGGAGGCCAGCGCATTAAGGGCCGCGGCAATGCTGCCCCAGGCGGCCAGGAAGATGATGGCGATCACCAGACCCACCAACCCGCGGGGCAGGTAGTCCACGATAAACCGCAGGAAAATATAGTTGGTGTCGTCAGTCTCACCCCCCTTCAAACCCGGTTTTCCGAGCAGTGCCTGGAAGTCCTTGCGGAGCGCGAGGTCCTTTTGGCGGAGGCCCTGGAGGAGCAGGCCCGCGTGGTCCTGTACCGCGGTGTCGTGACGGTTGAGCGCGTCGGCGTAGGCGGTCGCGGCCAGTTGTTTTTGCATCGACAAGCTGTCGTACCGGGCCTGTAGCGCGTTGCCCTCTATCCGGTATACCGAGGCCTGGACGCGGTCGGTCTGGACCCGGTTGAAGGAAAGGGGCGCGGGATAGAACTGGTAGAATACAAACACCAGCGCGCCCAGCAGGAGGATGCAAAACTGCATCGGTATCTTGACCAACCCGTTCATGAGCAGCCCCAGCCGGCTTTCCCGGATGCTTTTGGCCGTGAGGTAACGGCCCACCTGGGATTGGTCGGTCCCGAAATAGGACAACGCCAGGAAAAAACCGCCGACTAACCCGCTCCAGATGTTATAGCGGTCGGTCCAATCAAAGCCGTGCTTGGTATTGCTGCCTGTTGTGAGCGCGTTGAGCCGGCCCAGCTTCCCGCTGATGTGGAGGGCGTCCACAAACCCCACTCCCGCGGGCAGCAGGTGGATGACCATATACCCGACAACGGCCAGCGAAGCGAATATGACGATCAGCTGGAGCTGTTGGGTATACGCCACCGCCCTGGCGCCGCCTGTCGTGGTATAGATGATCAGGAGGCCGCCCATAACGACGTTGGTCCAATAGATGTTCCAGCCCAGGAGAGAAGAAAGGATGATGGAGGGGGCGTAGATGCTGATCCCGGTGGACAGCCCGCGTTGCAGCAGGAAAAGGGCGGACGTCAGCGTCCGCGTCTTGACGTCGAAACGCCCCTCCAGGTACTCATACGCCGTATAGACCTTGAGCCGGTGGTACAACGGTACGAAGACGACGCACAACACCACCATCGCGATCGGGAGCCCGAAGTAATATTGGACAAAACGCATCCCGTCGGTATAGGCCTGGCCGGGGGCGGACAAAAAAGTCACCGCGCTCGCCTGGGTGCCCATAATGCTAAGCAGGATCATGTACCAGGGGAGCGCCCGGTCGCCGAGAAAGTAACCGTCCAGGCTCCTGGACGTGCGGCTTTTCAGCACCCCGTAGACGATAACGCCCAACAGGGTGGCGGCCAGGACGATCCAGTCGATGCTGCTCATGAAAAGTATTTGGTAAACCAATAAAACGCGCCTACGCACAAGGCCAGTACGATCAGAACGAGCACGTACCAGGCCCTCCAGCTGCCCAGCAGGGGCGCGCTTTCTCCGGGGGTGTTATTCTTCCTTTTCACGACGGCTTCGCGAAAACAACAGCAAACCGATGCCGCCGCCGACCAGGACGCCGACGGCCATTTCTTTCCACAACATACCGAGCGCTATGCCCAGGACTACCCCCACGATGAGGCCGAACTCGGGGCCTTTTCTGTTTCGACTATCTGCCATTCGACAAATATAAAGTGCTTTACCGCAACCGCGGGTAGATTTCGAGGGGCGGCGCAACCCAGGGGTCCGCGGCGGCGCGGCTCAAGGGTTCTGCGGCGCCGCCAGCAGGTTCGCGAAGAGACGGTAGGCGCCGGGGACCGACGCGGGGAGCTGGCGGAAAAACGCCAGCGCCGTATACACGAACTTGCCTTTTCCGTAGCGGCCGACGATCAGCGAACCGTTCAGGGGCGACTCGTCGGGGTCCTGCATCGAAAAAAGCGCCTTGTAGTGCGGGTCCAGCCCCTCCGTATCGATATAATACAAACCCCGTTCCTGTACCCAGTTGTCAAAGTCGGCGGGGCCGATTTCGTTGGGATAGTGCAGGGCCGGGTCGCCTTTGTCCAGGAAATCGACCTTGGCGGTTTCGTCGGTTACCCGGGCGTTGATGACGTGGAGCGGCCAGGGGCCCAGGTTGGGGGTGACCAGACCGTTGAAGTTGTTGTATTGTTCGACCAGGACGCCTCCGTCTTTCACGTATTCCATCAGCGCGGGCATGACGTTCTTTAGCCAGGGTTGCGTATTGAACGCGCGAACCCCCGTGACGATGGCGTCGAACCTGGAGAGGTTGTTCCCAAGGATGTCGTTTTCCCGGAGGAATTCCACGGTATACCCCATCAGCTCGAGACAGGACGGTACTTTGTCGCCGGCGCCGACGATATAGCCGAGGTGCTTGCCCCTGACCTTTACGGGCTCACCGATCACTTTGGTGGCCGTCCCGTGGAAATAATGAATAAAGGGGATGTGCGGATAGTCGATTTCCTTCAGACCCGCGCTATAGCTGGCGGACGTGTCGCCCTGATTGAGCAGCACGGACACCTCGAAGCCTTCTCCCCGGGCGGATTTCATCATCGCTTCGTTGTAGGGGACGTCATATTGATAGGACTTGTCGCGTTCCAGGTTCACCTTCCCCTTCGAGACCAGCATGCGCTGTTTGCTGTCCGCCAGGACGATGCTCAAATTGGCGCCCGTGATGTTGGTCGTCGGTACTACGGTCAGCTTGAGCGGGGGATGGAAAACGGGGTCCAGATTATCGAGTATCGTACCCGGCACGAAATAGACCAGCAGCGAGGGGACGATCTCGATCGGCTGGTACAATTCCCCGCGGACGGGATCGGTATGCTTATACATCACCGGGGTGCCGACAAAACGGATCCCGTTTTCGTCCAGGATAAATTCCGCTACCAGCGGGGGATCGTTCTGGGGTTTGCCGATGTCTTTTTGGCTTTGCACCGAGAAGCGGCCTTCGGTCTTTTCTTCGCGCAACCAGTAGGGTTGGGTCAGCGGCGCGCGTTCGTCCACGGTATAGGGGAATGTGTAGCTGACGGGCGTATTGACGGGAAGGGTCAGGCTGATGGCGGTATCGTGGCCCCCGACGAGGATGTGGCGGACCTTGATGGGCTCGCTCGTGCGGTTGATCAGGGATACCGTGACCTGGGCGGTCTCGCCCTTGACCAGGTATGGCCGGGTCACATAGGCTTCCATCCAAAGACCGCTGCAGGCGCTTTCCAGGGTGTAGATCTGGTCCAGCTTGTAGGTCCGCCAGGCGCTCTGCGGCAGCGTCATCACCCGGTTCAGCAGGCGTTCGAGCGCGGGCAGGCTCAGGGCGGGGTTTTTGGGGTCGTAGGTCTGTATCAACGAGTCGATGGCGGCATTCAGGTCGGCGGCGCCTACCCTGCTCCAGTCGGTGGCGACACCGTCGAGTAGGTCGTGCTTGGGGGCGTCGCCCGCGGTCGTCGAGAAATATTCGTAGGACGTGCCCCTTGTTGAGGCGACGCCAAAGCCCTGACTCTTATGCTGGCTGCGGCTTTCGGCGGCGATCTCGCCATAGCTTTTGCCCAGGATGGCGTTGTAGGAGCCAACGTCCATCTTGAATTGGTCTTCCGACGTGGTGTTAGCGCCGCCAAAGTTGAACGTGTTCCAAAGGAGGCGTTTGGCCTGCCAGGGTTTTACGCCATAGGCGAACTGCTCGGGGAACCGGTTGGGATCGGCGGCCGCGTCAAAGGCCAGCCGCGCCAGTATGGCCGATGCCGCGTGGTGTCCGTGACCCGCGCGGCGGTCCGGGGGGAAGCGGGTGATGATGACGTCCGGCTGGAACTTCCGGATCACCCAAACGACGTCCGCCAGGATGGAGTCCTTGCCCCATATCTTCAGGGCTTCGTCCGCGGTTTTGCAAAAGCCGAAGTCGTATGCCCGGGAGAAAAACTGTTCCGCGCCGTCGATCCGCCGGGCCGCGAGCAATTCCTGGGTGCGCATGAGCCCCAGCTCGATGCCCTGCTCGTCCCCGATCAGGTTCTGACCGCCGTCTCCGCGGGTCAGGCTGAGGTAGGCGGTGCGGACCTTCCGCTCCTTGGCCAGGTAAGCCAGGAGCCGGGTGTTTTCGTCATCGGGGTGTGCGCCGATATAGAGGACGGAGCCAACGACCTTGAGTTGCCCGAGCTGCTGGAGGATGTCCGCGCTGCTGTAGGAACGCGGCGCCTGGGCGGTTGTCGTGGCTGTTATGAGGGCTCCGAGGAGGACGAAGAGGAGTTTTTTCATGCGTTGAATATAACTAAAAATTACGGTGAACCCGTTTGGGCCCACCGCAATTTAAGGTTTCGTGGCTATTTGTCGCCTTTCGGTGCGTCGACTTTTGCCGCGTCGACTTTTGCCGGGCGGCGCCCCAGATCATCGAGCAGCCTCAAACCGAGGAGCCCGTTGATGGGGCCGCCGTTCTCGCCGCCGCCGACGAGGACGTCGGGCATGATCCGGATTTTTTCGGAACCGATGGCTTCCATGACCTTCAACTGGGTGAAGTTGTCCCCACCCATGGCCTCGACGGCCAGCTTGTAGGACTCTGCGCTGGACTTACCGATGGCCAGGATCTTCTCGGCTTCGGCGTTACCGGTGAGGGCTATCCTTCCGGCGTCGGCCTGGGCCATGAGCCCGGTCTTTTCGGCTTCGGCCTTGGCCAGCAGGCGCACCCTTTCGGCTTCACCGCTGGCGACCAGCCTCATCCGGTCGGCTTCGGCGTTGGCCTGCAGCCGTACGCTGCTGGCGTCACCGGTGGCTTTCTTGACGGAGGCGTCGGCGATCCTTTCGGCGATCAGCACACCCTGGTCGGCCTTGACGACGTCCTTTTGGATTTCGGCGATGGCCGTTTCCTTTTCGAGCGCCTGGCGGGTCTCCTGGGCCTTCATCTGGGTCTCATAGGTAACCTTTTGCTCCTCCGCGATCTTACGGTCGGTGAGGGTCTTCATCAGGCTTTCGGGCGGTACGATGTCCCCGATCAGGGTATCGACACCGTTGACGTTGTATTGCTCCAGCACGTCGCCGATGTGCGCGCGGGCCGATTCCTGGCGTTCCTTACGGCTTTTCAGGAAGTCGATCACGTCCGCGTCCTGGGCCGAGTTACGGAAGTAGTTCCCTATCGTCGGTTCGAGCACCTGGGTCACGAGGTTGGTCATGTTTCCGAAGCGGCCGATGACCTTCGGCGCCTCGTTGGTCGGGATATGGATGATCTGCGATACGTCCAGGTTGAAGGAGAAGCCATCCTTGGACCGGACGGTGATCGTGGAGAGGTTCTTGTCCAGCTGATGCGCCTCGGACCGGGTGTTCGCCCAGTTCAGGACGAGGTTGGTCGTGGGCACGAGCTCCACCTTCATGATGTAGGGGTTGACCGGGTATTTACCGGGTCCTAACGGCTCCGCCCATACGCCCTTGTGTCCGCGGGCGACGATGTTGCCGTGCTTGAACTCGGTCCCGCTCAGGTCTTCCCCGTCCGTGCCGACAAAGGAGATGACGACCCCGACGTACCCGATCGGTATTTCCAGCATTTTCACCACCTCGACGCTGGCGAACCAGGGGTTGAGGAAGTAGGAACCGGCGAGGATCACCTGCTCCTGCAAGCCTTTGAAACCGCCTTCGTTCAGGAAGGCGTCCACGTCCTGGTAGTTGTTGTGCTTTTGCATCGTCCGCCCCGCGATCTGGCCGGGGTCCAGCGCCTTACCTTCCTGGGTGGTCACGATCCCCACCCCGCTCTCCGGGATGTGCACCATATCGGTGACGTCCACGTCGAACAACAGGGTGTTGATACGGTACGAACCGGGGCTGATGATGGCCGTTTGCCGGCCTTTCTGGCCACCGTTCTTCAGGAAGGCTTCGGCGTCCTGGAAGGTGTCGCATTCCACCCGCCGGCCGAGGATGTCGCCGGGGCGCAGCTCGCCACCGTCCTTGGCGAGCACCAGCCCGATCTTACCGGTAGGGATGACCGTAAAGGGTTCGAAGGTGATGGAATACTGCCAGGGATACTTCCGGAAATATACGCCGGGGGCTAGCGTCTTGGCTTGGAAACCGGCTTCGCCTTGCGTAGCGACGATGCGGCCCACGGGCAGCTCCTGGCCGCCCATCAATTTGAATTTTTTGGTAACGATACCAATCCTGTTCTCGGGCACGATGACGACGCCAAAGAAAATGCGCAGGATGTACTTGTAGAGGATCAGGCAGATTACGGGTATACCGATAAGGAGTACCAGCCTGATGGTTTCAGCTTGTGTCATAAACTTGCGTTATTATGGATGTGGGTAAAAAAGTTTCCCGTACGCGGGAGCGTACGTTGTGCGTGTGTGCGCGCGGCCCAGTCGGGCTCTTTTCTTAATTGTTCGGTGGGAAGTTGTTGAAGATTCTCAAGCCGAGAGAATGCGATTTCATCGTAGTGTGAATGACGATGTAAAGTTTCAGTAAAAATAGTTGCTCTTGCAAGGACATTAACAAAGTTGCCGGACAATGCGGTGCCAGGCGGTAAAAAAAAGGGCCGACCGGTAAGGTCAGCCCTCCATCAGGACATGAGTGCAGGCGCCCCCTTATTTGAAGGTCTTCAGTTTGATGTACTCCTGCAGATCGTTGGAATTGAAACCTTTATTTTTCATGGCTGTAATGTACGCCGGCGTTACGTCCATCGACTTCAGCGAGATCAGCATGTGCGCAGATATATTCTTGAATCCCAGAGCATTATAGCCCTTTGCGAATTCGGGCGTGATGTTTTGGGATTTGAGTCCGATCAGCTCGTGGACGCCGAGGTCGGGGTAGCCGTTGTTCTTCCAGCTCTCGATATAGGCGGCGTCGATGTTTTGAGATTTCAACGCCATCAGGTCATGGATGGAGAGGTCCTTCAACCCGGTCTTTGACCAGGAGCGTACGTAGTCGCCCGTAATACCCATCGATTTGGCGCCGACGAGCTGGTGAGGTTCGAGGTCGGTCAAACCAGCATCTTTGAGGTCCTTTACATAAGCTTCATCGACGTTCTGCGACTTCAGACCAACGAGCTCGTGCATCGACAGGTCTTTGTATCCCGCGTCGGACCAGGAACGGACGTAAGCGGCGTCGATATTTTGGGACTTGGCGCCCATCACGTCATGCGCCGACAGGTCCTTTAAACCGGCGGATTGAAGGTCCTTTACATACGCCATATCGATGTCCATGGACTTCAAGCCGATCAGCTCGTGTACGGTCAGGTCGCTAAAACCCGATTGCGACCACGACCGGATGTATTCGGTGGTCAGGTTCATGGATTTGGCGCCCACGAGATCGTGCGCCGAAATATCCTTGAAACCGGCGGACTTCATCTCATTCACAAAGGCGGCGTCCACATTCGTCGCTTTGAGCGATACGAGCTCGTGCGGCGAGAGATCGGTAAAACCCAGCTGTTTCCAGGAATCGACGTATGCGGCATTGATCTTCATCTCGCTCATCGAAATCAGCTCGTGGAGAGAGATATGTTTGAAGCCGGTCTGCTGGATGTCCGCAACCGCCTTACGGGTAATGTTGGCCGAGAACAGTCGAAACATCTTCTGGTCGTCCATGTCATCGTAGCCAAGTCCCTTTATATAGGCTTCGAAGTCCTTGTTTTCGGTAAAGGTGAAGTGACCAAAGCCCTCATTCCCATCGAACATCCCCGTCAGGGTAAGGACGCCGGCCTCGCGGGTGACCGTAAAGGTGCTTTTGGTGGTGGGTATCGCCGAAAATTCGGATTTGAGGAAGTCTTCGGTGTTGGTCCAGTTATTATGCTGGTCGCTGCTCTTGAATGTCACCTCAACGGTGTCGCCGTTGATCGTGGCCATCCAGGTGCCGGAGCGTTGGTCGATGTAGAGGTTGACCTGGGGGTCGACGTCCACGTCCACCTGGGGGTTGACATCCACGTCCACTTGCGGGTTGACGTCGACGTTTACCTGGGGGTTGGGATTGACGTTGACGACGGGGGCGACCACCGGGGTTACCACGGGGTCCACGGTGACGACTACCGGGTCCACGACGACGTCGGTATACCCGGTGGGGCGTTTGGGCTTCGACGTATCGGCGGTACTGTGTTTTAGCGCTTTCTGGGCGTTGATCGCCATCGTATGGTTGAATACGCAAATCATGACGGCCAGCAGGGGCAGGAGGAAAAAGTATTTCCAGGTCGTGCCGGCCGAGGATTGTTTTGTGTGCATCATGACAATTCGTTTTTTGAGCAGGGATTGGTTATAGTTGGACGTGATGCTCAGGGGCAGGTGTGGCGCCGACACCCGGAGCAGGCTCATTTGATAGCAGGACGCATTGACCCGGGGATTACGGATCATCGCCGCGTCGGTCAGGAACTCGAGGTTGTCTTCGAGGGCCTTGCGGAAAAACCACGCAAAAGGGTTGAACCACTGGAGCACGATCCCCAGCTCCGCCAGCAGGATATCGACGCTGTGTCGCTGTTGGGCGTGTACCTTTTCGTGGGTAAGGATCTGGTGGTATGTCTCTTCGTCGTAGTTATTCCGGTTGATGAAGATGTAGCGGCCGAAGGAGCAGGGCGCCTTGTCCCCCCTGGTCTCCACGATATGGAAGCTGCCGTCTTTGGTGACGTTGCTGGTTTTTATCTGGTAGCCGATGACGACGAACTGCAGCAGCAGGTTGAGGCCGAAGATGAGGGCGCCGCATAGGTAGCCATAATAGAGGATCTTGAGGACGAGGGATAGCGTCAGCCAGTCCCAATCGCCGGCGGGCGTTGTACCGGCTACCTGTTGCGTTGCTTCAGGGGTGTGGGGACCCGTGAGGGTGCCGGTGGGCGCCGGGGTAGCGGGTACGATTTTTTGTGTTGCGTGGATCGCGGGGGCGTAGTAGGCGGGGGGCGCTTTTGCGCTCGCCGATGCTTGCGTTTGCCTCGGTGCTTGCGTTTGTATCGGCGCTTGCGTGGCCGTTGCGGCGCGGGTCCAGACCGACCAGGAGGCCGGCACCGGCAATACCGGCAGGGCGAAGGAGCAGATCAGGCCGCCCAGGAAAAACCAACGGTTCAACCGGAAAAAAGTCTCCTTGTGAAGGAGCAGCCGGTAAAACAGGAAGTAGACCGCCGTGACGAGCGCGGCGTACATGATATACGGTATCATGGCTTCTTGGATTGTATGATTTTAAGGATGTCCTCCAGGTCGCTCTGGGATATTTTTTCTTCCTTGGCAAAAAACGCCAGCATGCTCGGGTAAGAATCGTTGAAATACTGTTTGACGATGTCACCCAGGGTTTGCCGCTGATAGGTTTCCTTGGTCACCACCGGGAAATACTGGAACGTATTCCCGAAGGCCTCGTGGTCCAAGAACCCCTTTTCCTCCAGGATGCGCACCATCGTCGCCACGGAGTTGTAGTGTGGTTTCGGGTCGGGCAGACCGGCAATGATGTCCTTGACGAAGGCCTTCTCGAGCCGCCAGAGGACCTGCATGATCTGTTCTTCCCGCTTGGCAAGTTTCTGCATAGCTATGTACTTTTGGTAAACCTACTACTAAATCATTAGTTAGTCAACTAATTCATTAGTTTTTTTGAAAAAAAATTTACCGCGGCCGGTGGCCGGGGCGTTTTATGGGGCCGCCAACGGGGTGCCAAAGCGCAACGCGCTGAGGGTCAAAGGGGGTCGCTCCGCCGGGTTGTGCGGTTTCGATACGGAGGGGTGTGCGCAGGCGGGCGGCGCAGTCGAGGCCGGACGGCGGGGGGCGGGCGGCGCGCTAGTTGCCAACCATGAAGACCGCGTTGCAGAAGAGGAGCTTGCCGTTTTCCCAGAAATCGCGGAAAAGGGGGTTATCGGCCAGGAAGACGAGCTTGCCGCGGCCGATGTCCTCGACGCCGAAAAGGACGCCGTCTTCTATTTGTTGCCTGGCCTTGCTGCCGACGAAGCCGCTGACGTAGTTGTTCTTTTTCAGGATGCCGACGTTCCAGCCCTCTTCCATGAACTGGTAAACGGTGTTGTCCTGGCGGAGGGTATAATAGAAGGAGGGGAAGCCAAAGGCGAGGGGGTGGGTGCTGTCCATGTCGACGCGGTAGATCGCGCCGGGGACCGAGCCGCGGACGTCGTCCCTATCGCGGTTGGCGAAGTCGCGGACGTAGGCATACGAGGGGGCGCTGTCTTCCTTTTTATCGTCTTCGTTCTTTTTGGCTTTGAAACCCCAGTCTATACCTGCCAGCTGGGACGCGGCGCCCTCCAGCGCGATCAGGCGGCCGCCCTGGTTGATCCAGTTGTGAAGGGCGTCGGTCACCTTTTTGTCGTTGAGCCAGGGATAGTAGCCGTCGGGCATGATGATGACGTCGTAGTCGTTCCAGAAGAGGTGCGTGAAGGAGGTCGCATTGACCAGGGAAAGGGGATAATGAATCTCCTGCTCGAAGAGATGCCATACCTCGCCGGCGGCGTTGGAGGAAACGTTGTCACCGGTGAGCAGGGCGATGCGGGGCGTCTTGACGGGGCGCACCTTGTCGCTGCCGAAGTCGTAGCCTTTGTCGACGAAGCCGGTGCGCAGCGGCGTGGCCGTGGGGGCGTACCCGGTAACGGCGTTCGCGGCGGCGCGCCTTTCTTCGGGCGAGCCGTTGAGGAGTACGAGGAGCGAACCGGCCCCATACGCTTTGCCGTCTTCCTCGAAGGGGGTCTGCGTGACGCGGACCTTGACGTGGTGTGCCAGTAGGGCGCTCAGGGCGGCGACGCTGTGGACGTCGGTCCAGCGGATGACGTAACCGTACGGGATCGTGTCGGGCGATTGCCGGGAGCCGGCGGCGGACCCGGGGGCGAAACCGGCGGACACAGGGGCCGTCGCGGCCTTGAGGGCGACGGGGTCTTTCGAGGCGATCGTGTGCAATCCGTACACATAGGGCAACGACCAGGCCGTAATATCGTAGGTCACGGAGTCGCTGATCTTGGAGTTGGGCTCGAAGAGGACCTTGACGAGGGTCGCCTTGGGCTGACGGGCGGGGACGACGATGTCGCCCGGTTGGATCGTATAGGCACGGTTGTCCGCCTGCGCAAAATAGTCATAACCATGGATGGCGCCGGCGCCGTAGCCGTAAACGATGCGGTTCCGGTCGAGCAGGCGGCAAAGGTCGGCGGCGCGGCCGGCGCCCAGGCTGTCGACGCTGATGACGTAGGCCTGGTAGGGGCCGACGCCATCACGGGCATTGCGCTGGAAGTAGGCGTGGAATTCGTGGAGGAGCTCCGCGGCGTGCTGCGAACCCGTTTCGATCGTGCTCAGCCCGGTGATATAGTGGTGCATGACGCGGTCGCGGAGGGTCAGGGTGTCGCCGTTGTCCATGATCGCAGACAAACCGCCGCCGCCATTGCCGGCCTGTTCGTACGTCATCCCGATGGAGCCGTTGTACAGGGGATAGGTGTCGCCGTAGCTGGGATAAAAGAGGTCGAATTCCTGTTTGGTAAAGAACAGCCAGCCGTTCTTGTCGAAGTAACGGGCGTTGTTCTTCCCGATGGCAACCTGGAAGTCCCTTTGCCAGCGGCTGATGACCTCGTGGTAGGGCTCGGCGGCCGGCGCGAAGTAATAAGGCGCGTTGATGCCCTGCTCGTGGTAGTCCACGTGTATCTGCGGGAGCCAGTCGTTATAGAGTTTTACGCGCGCCTGGGATTCCATCTGCGTTTGCCAGAACCAGTCGCGGTTGAGGTCGAAGTTATAGTGGTTGGTCCTGCCGCCCGGCCAGGGCTCGTCGTGTTCCCGGCTGTCGAGGCGGGGGTTGGGCTGGACGCCCACGACCTGGTTGAACCAGTTGACGTAGCGGTCGCGGCCGTCGGGGTTGAGACAGGGGTCGATGACCACGACACAGTTGTCGAGCCAGTGGGCGGCGTCCGTGGTCAGCGCGTAGAGGGTTTGCATGGCGGCCTCGGAGGAGGATGGTTCGTTACCGTGTACGTTATAGCTCAGCCAGATCACGAGCGGCGTCGATTCGCTGCCGGGTTTGTCGGTGAGGACGCCGGCCAGCCGCAGGTTGTTGGTGCGGATGTCTTCGAGCCGAGCGATGTTTTCCGGACGGCCGATAAAGGCGACCAGGAGGGGGCGGCCCTCATTGGTCTGGCCGTACCGCTGTAGCTTGATGGTTGTCGGGTTGGCCGCGGCCACCGCCTCAAGGTATTGGACGATCCTGTAGTGGGGCGTGTACCGGGCGCCGATCGGGTATCCCAGGAACGAGTCGGGAGACGGCGTCTGCGCGTGGAGGGTACTCGAAAAACAACAAAGGATCAACAGGAAGCAGCACTTTTGCATAAGCGGGGTTTCGCGTGTGAGCCTAAATTCGTAAATTTTGGCCATATGAAGAGGTTATACTACGTGCTTTGTTTCCTGAGCGTCAACGTGTGTGCGCAGAAGGTGGTTACGGTTACGAACGGAGTCGTCGTGTCCGCCCAGGCCCTGGCCAGCCAGGCCGGGCTGGACATCCTTAAAAAAGGCGGAAACGCGGTGGACGCGGCTATCACGACCGAGCTGACCCTGGCGGTCGTTTTCCCGGGCGCGGGCAACATCGGCGGCGGCGGTTTTATGGTGGCCCGGCTGGCCGACGGGCGCACGCTGGCTATCGACTTCCGGGAGGAAGCGCCGGGGAAGGCTTCCCGGGACATGTACATAGACAGCGCGGGCAAGGCCCGGACGGACTGGTCGCAAACGGGTCACCTGGCCTGCGGGATACCTGGGACGGTTTCCGGCATGTTCGCCGCGCACAAATATGGGAAGCTGCCCTTCAAAGACCTTATACAGCCCGCTATAGACCTCGCGGAAAACGGCTTTGCACTAAGCGAATCGGAGGCCTCCAATCTGAACCGTACGCGGGAAACCTTCCTGCGGAACAATACCGGGCCCATCGCCTTTATCCGCGACCGGCCCTGGAAGGCGGGGGATACCCTCGTCCAAAAGGACCTTGCGGCGACGCTCCGCCGTATCCGCGACCGGGGCGCCAAGGGTTTTTATGAAGGAGAAACGGCCGCGTATATCGTGGACGAAATGCGCCGGGGCGGCGGCTTGATCAGCCTCGACGACCTGAAGGCGTACCGCGCCAAGGAGCGCCCCATCCTCAGTTTTCCTTATCACGGTTGTACGGTCCTGACCATGCCGATGCCCAGCAGTGGGGGCGTGTTGATCGGGCAGATGCTCAAAATGGTGGAGGGCAACCCCGCGCTGGCCGGGGGGTATGCATCGCCGGCCGCCGACCAGCTGATGATCGAGGCGGAACGCCGGGCCTTTGCGGACCGGGCGACGTACATGGGCGATCCCGACTTTGTCAAGGTCCCGGTGGCGACCTTGTTGAGCGCATCGTATTTACAACACCGCATGGCGGACTTTACACCGGGCAAGGCCGGTAGCAGCCAGACCGTACAGGCCGGGTCGATACCCGCGGAAAGCACCGAGACCACGCACTTCGACGTCATCGACAAGGACGGCAACGCCGTCGCCGTAACGACCACCCTGAACGGCTGGTATGGCTCCAAGACCGTGGCGGGTAAGGCAGGTTTCCTGCTCAACGACGAGATGGACGACTTCAGCGTCAAACCCGGCGTACCCAATATGTTCGGGGCCGTGGGGGGTACGGCCAATGCCATTGCGCCCTACAAACGAATGCTCAGCTCGATGACGCCGACCATCGTGCTTCGGGACGGCAAGCCCTTCCTGATTGCAGGGACGCCGGGGGGGACGACGATACCGACCTCCGTCTATCAGACGCTGGTCGACGTGATCGACTTCCATTTGAGCCCCCAGCAGGCGGTGGACGTGCCAAAGTTCCACCACCAGTGGCTGCCGGACGAAGTGGACCTCGAGCGGGGATTTCCGGACTCGACGGCGGCGGCGCTGGAGAAGATGGGGTATACGCTGAAACACTGGGGCGGGATCGGGGCGACCGAGGTGATCATGGTGGGGCCGGACGGGAAGTATACCGGGGTGGCGGACCGGCGCGGGAACGACGCGGCAGCAGGTTATTGAGGCGGCGCGGGCGCACCGCGGGATATTAAGTATGTCATTAGCTTCTATATACAAAGAATCGGTCCTTAACCGGTTGATTGCCCTACGCGGGTTGGGCGACGACACGTTTGACCAGCTCTCCGAAGAAGAATTTCATTACCATCCCGGGGATGGCTCCAACAGTGTCGCGGTCATCATCCGGCATCTGCATGGGAACATGCTGAGCCGTTTCACCAACTTCCTGCGGGAGGATGGGGAAAAGACCTGGAGGGACCGGGACGCCGAGTTCATCGACGAGCGTCTATCCAAGGTTGAACTGCTGGGGCTCTGGGACGATGGATGGGCTTGCGTGCTCAGGGCCGTCCATGCCCTGAAACCTGAGGACCTCGAACGCACCGTTACGATCCGGTCGGAGCCGCATACGGTGGTGGACGCGCTGAACCGTAACCTGGCGCATTCGGCGTATCACGTGGGACAGATCGTCTACCTCGGGAAGGTGATTCGCACGGGGGAGTGGAAGACGTTGTCGATACCGGTAGGACAGTCCCGGGAGTTTTTTGCGGCCTATAGGGCAAAGTTCGAGGACAAGACTGGAGGGGGCTCATGAGCGGACCGCCTGACGCGCCGGGGCGCACTATCTTAGTCGACGGGCGGGAGTACCTGTTTTTCTCCGGATATTCTTACCTGGGTATGTCCCATGTGCCCGACTTCCTCGGGTTGATCAAGGAGGGATTGGATCGATATGGGGTGCTATATCCCTCTTCGCGGGTCTCGAATACGCCGCTGGCACTGTACGGCCACGTGGAGCGCTACCTGGCGCAGTTGACGGGGCGGGAGGCGACGGTGACGTTTTCATCGGGGTTCCTGGCGTGCATGGCGGCGGGGCAACTGGTCGCGGGGCTGGGTGAGGTGCTGGTGGCGCCGGGGACGCATCCGGCGACGGGGCTGCACGGCGGCGCGCTGGGGGCAACCGCGTACGACGATTGGTGTAAGTCGGTATTAAGCCACACGCACAGCTCCGGGGCGAAGGAATTTGTCCTCGTCATGGACTCGGTGGCGCCGCTGGAGGGCGCGGTGCGGAATTTTGTGTTCTTGCAGGATTTACCCAGAGATAAGCGTTATACGGTCCTGATCGACGATTCGCACGGGATTGGGTGGCTGGGGGAACACGGGGAAGGGATCGCGGGTGCGTTGATGCACCTGCCCCACGTGGAATATGTCCTGGTCTATTCGTTGTCCAAGGCGCTGCATGTGCAGGGCGGGGCAGTGGGGTGCTCCAGGGCGATGGCGGAACTGCTTCGGCGGTTGCCGGTCTACACAGGGAGCACGCCGATGGCGCCATCGCATGCGCATGCCCTCCTTACCGGGGGACCGTTGTATGAGGTGCAGCGGGCGCGGCTCGCGCACAACCGGGAGTTCCTGACCGGGCAACAGGTGAGAGGGCTGTCGGCGACGGCGATGCCCGTATTTCTCTGCCCAGGGGAGGGCATGGCGGCACAGCTCGAAAAGAGGGGAATCCTGATCTCGTCGTTTGCGTATCCCGACCCGACGGGGACGGTGATCGACCGGGTGGTGTTGAGTGCGCTCCACCGGGACGAGGATTTGGAAAGGCTCTGCGCGGCGCTTGTAACTTTTTTGAAAAAAGAGCGACCCATGTAACACATTGGAATTAGCAACCCGACAAAAGGAATTTGCCGCCCTCATCCAGGACCACCGGGCCTTGATCTTCAAGGTCTGTCATTTGTATTGCAAAACGGAGACCGACCGGGAGGACCTTTTCCAGGAAATCGTTTTCCAGTTGTGGAAAAGCTACGAATCCTTCCGGGGCCGGTCGGCCGTGACGACATGGATGTACCGCGTCGCCCTGAATACAGCGATCTCGGGATTTAGAAAAAACAAGCTCGGCCGTCTGACGACCTACGTGGACGAGCTGCCGGCGCAGCTACCCCAGGACGACCGGGGGGCGGAGCAAAAGGAACGGCTCGAGCAGCTGCGGCGGGCGATCGCCCAGCTGAGCGACGTGGAGAAGAGTATCGTGATGTTGTACCTGGATGACCGCTCCTATGACGAAATGGAAGCGATCCTCGGGATAAAAGTGGTGAATCTGCGGGTGAAGATGAACCGCATAAAAGAAAAATTGAGGAGGCTCACATGGAACTAGACCAGCTAAAGGACCCCTGGCGTCAGCTGGACGACGCACCCCCGCTGCGGATGGACCTACCCTCCCTTTTGGAGAAGGCCGAACGTGCCGCGGTCCGGCCGCTGAGACGGATGAAGCGGGTAGTGATCACCCAGGCCGTCAGCCTGGTGGTAGTGTATGCGCTCGCGTTCGCAACGTTCTCGGGCGGTGAGCAGCTGGCCGTTGGGATTTTCTACCTGCTGATGATCCTCACGGCCGGGGCCTACTACCTGCGGAAATACCGGCTGCTCAAAGAGATGGAGCACATCCGGCCCGATGCGGACATGGTCACCAATTTTACCGAAAAGCTCGACCGGTTCAAAAAGCTGCTGGGACTGGAACAGTGGATCACCTACATCCTGATGGAGATCGTGATGTGGTTCGTGTGCTGGCTCCTGTGGACCTTCCAGCGACAGGATTTCTACCGGTTCGCGGGGATACAATTGCACCCGGGGCAGGAGGCGCTGGTGGTGCTGGGCTGGACGATATGTGGGCTGGCGCTCGGCTGGCCGGCGCAATACATCACGCGCTGGGTTAACCGCAGGCGTTACGGGGCGCACATCGAGGAACTTGAAAAAACGCTCGGGGAGCTGATGCAATAATGACTACTTTTAGGGCATGTACCGTTACCTCGTCGTCGTGGCAACGCTGCTGTGCGCGTCCGCCAGCGGCCAGCAAAATTCGCTGTTGTGGCAGATCAGCGGCAAGGGTCTCCCCCAGCCTTCCTACCTCTTCGGGACCATCCACATGATCTGCCCGGATGACTTCTTCCTGACCGACCCGATGAAGTCGGCGTTTCAAAAGACGCACACCCTTTACCTGGAAATAGACCTCGACGATCCCACGGCGCCGATGAAGCTGATGGGGATGATCCAATACAAGAACGGCGAAAAGCTGAGCGACTTTTTCGATTCCTCCGACTACCGTGAGCTGGGCGCCTTTGTACACGACAGCTTGAAGATGGACGTGCAGTTCTTCGAGAAGTTCAAGCCCCTGATGCTGTACAGCATGATGAGCGCCAAGATGCTGCCATGCGCACGGGAGCAGGCCTACGAAACCGAGTTCGTAAAGATGGCCAAGACCCAGCACAAACCCGTAAAGGGCCTGGAAACGATGGAAGAGCAGGTCTCGATCTTTGACAGCATCCCGGGGAAGACACAGGCGTCGATGATCATGGACATGGTGCGCCATTACGACTCCGAAAAGATCGACTTCCAACGGATGGTCGGGTTCTACCGGGGGCAGCAGATCGACTCCCTCTACCGGATGCTCGAAGAATCCCCCGATACCAAGATCGACCAGGACCTGCTGCTGAACCGCAGGAACCACAAATGGATCCCACTCATGACGTCGGCCATGCGGCAGGGGTCGTGCTTTATCGCGGTGGGCGCGGGCCACCTCGGCGGGGAAAAAGGGCTGCTGGCGCTGCTGCGGCGGCAGGGGTATACCGTACGGGCGGTGCAGTAGCTTGTTAAAGCATTGCTATATCGTGATATAGGGGGCTTTTGGCATTGAATTCGTTATTTTTACGGGGCATGTCGGTCGTCAGAAAAATCAGCCGCTTCTTCATACGCCTTGTAGCCATCCTGCTACTGCTGGTCCTGTCCCTATGGCTTCTTATCCAGACGGACCCGGTACAGAACTGGTTATTGGACAGGGTGACGACCGTTTTGTCAAAAGACCTCAAAACGACGGTGAGCGTCCGGCATATCAATTTCGTTCCGTTCAACCAGGTGGCCCTGCAAGGGGTGCTGATCCGGGACCTCCACCGGGACACCCTGCTATACGCCGGGGCGGTGGGGGTTAATATAACGGATTGGTTTTTCCTGAAAAGTTCGTTTGAACTGCAATATATCCACCTGTCCGATGCGCAGGTGAACCTGACCCGTTCGGACAGTACGTGGAATTACGCGTTCCTGGTCGATTATTTCTCCGGACCGTCCTCCGGTACTACCAAAAAGGGCGTGTCCGTCGGGTTGAAACAGGTGGACCTGTCCAACGTCCGGGTGGCCCAGGTCGACCGCTGGCGGGGGCAGGACATGGTCCTGGAAGTAGGCGCCCTCCACCTGGAAGCCAGGGACGTGGACTTCAGCAAACAGCGCATGGACATCGACCTCCTGCGGACGACCCGCTTAAGTTTCCTGCTCAACAATTATCCCGGCAACCGCCCGGATTCCCTGATACCCAAACCCTCCAAAGTCAAAAAACCCGGGGCCTGGAACAACCAGTGGGACGTCCTGGTCCGGCACCTGGTCATGGACGACTGCCGGTTCCGGAACGAAGCGTATACAAAGCGCCCGCTCTTCAGCTGGTTCGATCCGCAGCACATCGACTTCAACCATGTCACCGCGAACATCAACCAGGTCCACCTCCAAAACGATACGCTGGCCGCCAATATCGTCTCCCTGGGGACAAGAGAGCGCTCCGGCTTCGACGTAAAAAAACTGACGGCACGGGTAAAGTTCACGCCCAGGGCCATGGAGTTCCGGCAACTCGACGTCACGACCAACCGGAGCCATATCCGGGACTATTTCGCGATGCGCTACGAAGACTTCGACGACGATATGGGTAACTTCGTGACCGGGGTGAACATGAAGGGGGAAATAAAAAACAGCCAGGTGTCTACCGATGACATCGCCTTCTTCGCCCCGGAGCTGCGTTCCTGGAAAAAACTGGTGGACTTGAACGGCAAGGTGGAGGGTCCGGTATCGGCGCTCAAGGGGCACGACCTGCTGCTGAAGATCGGCCAGACCACCTATATCAACGGCGACTTCGCGATGACGGGCCTGCCCGATATCGACCATACGGTTATGAACTTCAACCTGGCCGATCTGAGGACCGGCTTCGACGACGTCACGGCCATCGTCCCCTACCTCAAAACCCTGACCCAACCCAACATGAGCACCCTCCAAAGCATCCGCTACAAGGGCAGCTTTACCGGGTTGATCAGCGACTTTGTCGTCAACGGAGACCTGCAAACCAACCTGGGCCGCGTCCTCAGCAACCTCAACCTGAAGCTGCCCGCCAAGGGCGTGCCGAGCTATAAAGGGAAGGTCACGGTAACCGAATTCGACCTGGGTCGGTTTATCGGCACGGATGAAGTGGGGAACTTCAGCTTCGACGGAACCGTGGACGGCAGGGGTTTTTCCTTCGACCAGCTGGATGCCACGCTAAAGGGGCAGATCGCCGACGCCGATATACACCACTATACCTACAAGAACTTTACGGTGGAAGGGGCCTTCCACAAAAAGCTGTTTGACGGGCAGCTGTCGGTGGACGATCCCAATGCGGCCTTTGTCCTCAACGGGAAGATACAGCTCGACAAGGCATCCCCGGTTTTCAATTTCGACGCCGATATCAACCGCCTGAACTTCCAGCCGCTGGGGCTGATGCAGCGCGACCTGGCCTTCCAGGGTAAGTTGTCCCTCAACTTCGCGGGTAAGAACATCGACGACTTCACCGGTACGGCCCGAATCTTCGATGCGACGCTGAGCAACGACGGGGAGCCCTTGTCGTTCGATTCGCTGTCGCTCTCGTCGGATACCCTGGCGGAGGGCAAAAGGGTCCTCACGCTCCAAAGCCTGCCGGTCAACGCCCGCGTCGAGGGACAATACCATATCATGGAGCTGCCCAAAGTGGTCCAATGGTACCTCGGTAAATACTACCCCTCTTATATAAAACCCATCCCGGAGCCGGCGCTCAAGGAAGATTTTACTTTCAGCGTCCACACCGACGACGTGGAAGACTACCTGGACCTGCTGAAGCTGCCCCTGTCGGGTTTTGACAACAGCGACCTGACCGGGCGTATCAGCACGGTAAACCACGTTTTCAACGTGGACCTGTCGGTCCCGGAATTCGGCTACAAGCAAATCGACGTGAGCGACATCAGCTTCAAGGCGCAGGGCGACGACCAGCGTATCCGGCTGGAGGGGTTGCTCGGGGAGGTCGTCCTCAGCGATTCGCTCCGGCTCCCCACCACGCGTATCAGCCTGGCCGCGCAAAACGACAACTCGGTGGTCTCACTGGAGACCAGCGCCAACCAGAACCTGAACGCGGCGACCCTCATCGCCAAGGTGCACAATACCGCCGATGGGATCACCGCCCACTTCGACTCCTCCTCCTTTGTGCTCAATGACAAGAAATGGCTCATCGCCAGCAACGGAGAAATCGAGCTGAAGAGCAAGTGGATCGGTATCCGGGACCTGAAACTGTCTTCGGCGGCGGAACAGATCGCAATCGGTTCCAACAGCGCGGGGGAAATCCAGGCGGACCTCACCAATGTCACGATCGAAGACCTCCTGCCGCTGGTGCTCAAAGACCCGCATATGGAAGGACAGGTCACGGGCACGGTCGTCGTCCGGGACCCGTTTGGCAAAATGAGCGTCGACGCCAAGGCGCTGTTCAACCGCTTCCGTTTCGAGACCGATTCCATCGGGCAGGTGGAGGCCACTACCACCTACGACGCCGGCGGCAAATTGCATTTCCACCTGTCGTCGGACAACCCGCGCTATCGTTTTGGTATGGATGGCGGGTTGGACCTCGGCGATTCGGTCAACCGGCGGATGGATGCCTCGATCAACCTGAACAATACCTCCCTCCACCTGCTGGAACACTACGTGGGCTTTTTGTTCTCGGACATTGACGGCACCGCCACCGGTACCATCCATGTCAGCGGGCCGCTGAGCGATCCCCAGCTGGAGGGCACGGTCACCGCCCATAACGGCAGCCTCCGGGTCAACTATACGCGCTGCAAGTATTCGTTCGACAACGAAGACGTGGTCTTCAAACCGGGGGGTATCGACTTCGGCAGGTTGACGCTAAAGGACACCCTCGGCAACACGGCTGTGTTACAAGGGAACCTGAACCACGATTTTTTCAAGGACATGAGCTTTAACCTGCGGCTCACCACCGACCGGTTCCTGGTGTTGAATACCACGGCCCGGGATAACAAGAATTTCTATGGCACCGCCGTTGCCCGTGTCAACGCCACGCTGACCGGGCCCGAGTCGAACATCCTGCTCAAGATCAACCGGGCGGAAGCGGTCGACAGCTCGCACATCTACCTCCCCAGCGGGACCGAAAAAGCGGGCGCCCTGCCCACCTTTGTGGTGTTCAAGGAATACGGTCACGAGATGCAGGGGGAAAAGGAGGCATTTTCCACCAACTCCAACTTCACCGTGGACATGAACCTGATCGCCAATAACTACGCGGTGGTCAATGTGATCCTCGACGCCAACAACGGGGACGTCGTCCGCGCCCAGGGGAACGGCAACCTGTTGATCCGGGCGGGAACGGTCACGCCGCTGACGATCAACGGCACCTACAATATCGAATCGGGCGAGTACACCTATATTTATTCCAACATCGGACTCCGCCGGCCGTTTTCCCTGTCCGACGGAAACATCCGGTGGACGGGAGATCCCTATAAGGCCTTTATCAATATCAACGCCTCCTACCTGGCGCAGGACGTGACCCTGCCGCAGCTGGTCACCTCGACGGCTTCGCAGATCGTCCAGTCCTCGGATATCATCGTCCTTTGCCACCTGACAAACACGCTGGACCACCCGGACATCAGCTTCGAGTTCCAGCTCCCGGCCGACAACCCTTACCGCAGCGACCCGGTCGTGGCGGCGCAGCTCAAGAAATATGAGGAAGACAAAGCCGAGATGGACAAGCAAGTCGCCAGCCTGCTCGGGTTCGGGACCTTTATGTCCAGCACCGACGTTGCCTCGCAGAACCCCAACAGCGGCACCCTGGTGGCCAACACCCTGGGCCAGGTCGTGGCGGGGCAGCTCACCAACACGATCCGGATATTGGTTCGCCGGTGGTTGAACAACAATACCATCGACCCCTTCATCTCGATCAACCCCGTCTTTGTCTACCAGAACTCGCAGGCGGGTTACACGGGGGCGGTGACCAATGCGGGAAAGCTGGGTGTCAATAAATCCTTCCTGAACGGCCGGGTAGTCGTCAAGCTGGGCGCCAGCGTCGACTATACGACGTACCTGTTGTTTACCCAGGGTACCACGGACCTGCTGACGTCGCCGGACCTGGCGGCACAGTGGAGCATATCGCCGGATGGACACCTGCGGTTGGTGGGGTATAACCGGACGAACTACGATGCGACATTTGGGCGGTCGAATAGGTCGGGGGTGGGGATCAATTATCGAAAGGACTTCGACAGGTTGATTGACTTGTTTGCAGGGGAGCGCAAGCGGCTGAACGCGAAAAGGCCTCAGCCTCCCACGGGGGGAACGGACTGAGGCCATTCGAGTCGCTCCGGGCGCCGGCAGGCGCGCCGGTTTTACTTTAAAATTTCATGTCCAAGGCGGTCCCGCTTGGTTTGCAAATAGCGTTCATTGTGGGGGTTCGGCGCGATCCGGATGGGCACGGTCGAGACGATCTCGAGGCCGTAGCCGAGCAGGCCGGCTCGTTTCCGGGGGTTGTTGCTCATCAAGCGGAGCTGGGTGATCCCCAGGTAACGGAGTATCTGGGCCCCTACCCCATAGTCCCGGTCGTCCATTCCAAAGCCCAGGTGGAGGTTCGCTTCGACGGTATCCATCCCTTCTTCCTGGAGCTTATATGCCTTTAATTTGTTTAGTAATCCTATACCCCGGCCTTCCTGGTTCATATATAGGATGACGCCTTTCCCTTCCTTTTCAACCATTTCCATGGCCGCGTGGAGCTGCTCCCCGCAGTCGCATCGCATCGAGCCCAGGATATCCCCGGTGAAACAGGACGAGTGGACGCGGGTCAGGACCGGTTCGCCGGGTTCCCAAGAGCCCTTGATCAGGGCCAGGTGCTCGTTCTTGGTCCCTTTTTCGTTAAAGGCGATCAGCTTGAAGTTGCCCCATTTGGTGGGCATGTCCACCCGGACCACTTCTTCTATCAGCGAGTCGGTTTTTAACCGGTATTCGATCAAGTCCTTGATACTGATTAGTTTAAGATCAAAGTTCCGAGCAATCACCTCAAGCTCGGGCAACCGGGCCATGGTTCCATCCTCGTTCATGATCTCCACCAGCACCCCGGCGGGTTCAAAACCGGCCAGGCGGGCCAGGTCGATGGTCGCCTCGGTATGTCCGGCCCGGCGTAGCACGCCTTCCTTTTTTGCCTTCAGGGGGAATATATGACCGGGACGGCCCAGGTCCTGGGGCGTCGTTGCCGGATCGATCAGCGCCCGGACGGTTTTGGCGCGGTCGTGAGCGGATATGCCGGTGGTACAACCGTGGCCGATAAGATCCACAGATACGGTAAAGGGCGTTTCGTGCAGGGCGGTGTTGTTGGTGACCATCAGGTCCAGCTGCAGGGCCTCGCAACGGTCCTCCGGGAGAGGGGCGCAGATCAAACCCCGGCCGTATTTGCTCATGAAATTAATTATCTCGGGGGTGACATTAGCCGCGGCGGTGATAAAGTCGCCCTCGTTTTCGCGGTCCTCGTCATCGACCACGATGACCAGCTTACCTTTTTTTATATCTTCTATTGCGCTAAGTATACTATCCATAAACAATTGCTTTTATTCCTACTGCAAAGTTAGACAATTCACGCCGCTTTTGGCCATGGTGGCCCCAAGCGGCTCATTTGTAAGTCCTTATTCAGTACGTCCGGTTATCCACAAGGAAAGCTCGCGCTGTCCTAACAATTTGTTAATATTTCGTCGGAAAAGCTGAAGATTTAATCATTTTCTTTGCAGCCAGAACCAAACTGAGAACCATCATGAGTCTGAAGAAACTGCTTTTGGCCCTATCCATGGCCATTATAGCGCCATGCTACCTATTAGCCCAAGTCACCACGGGCAGCATCACCGGAACCGTAAAAGACGACAAAGGGGCCGCGCTGGCCGGGGCCACCGTCAAAGCCGTACATGAGCCTACCGGTTCAGTATATCAAACGGTTACAAAAGCGTCCGGAAACTATGTGCTTCCCAACCTGCGCGTAGGCGGACCATATACCGTTACGATCACCTACGTGGGCTTAACCACACAATCTTTCACCGACCTTAATGTGCAGCTCGGCACGCCGCTCGTACTGGAATCGACACTTCAACCCAATACCGGAAATCTCGGCGAGATAAAAATAACCGGAAGCACCAAGGGGGCGATCATTAGCTCCGACCGTACCGGTCCTTCCACCAACATTTCCTTGAGGACGGTCCAAAACCTGCCGACGCTTTCCAGGAGCATCCAGGACTACGCACGGTTGACGCCCCAGGCGGTTTCATATTCCAGCAATACGTCCAATTCCCCGCTGGGCATATCCTTCGCCGGGCAAAACAACCGCTATAACCAGTTCACGATCGATGGCGCCAATGCCACGGACGTGTTCGGTCTCGCTGCCACGGGCACCAACGGTGGTCAGGCTAACGCCAATCCCATCCCCATCGAATCGATCCAGGAACTCCAAATCATCTTGAGCCCCTATGACGTAACCCTCGGCGGTTTTACCGGAGGCGGCATGAATGCCGTCACTAAGAGCGGCACCAATGTCGAACATGGATCTGCATATTATGTTATGCAAAACCAGGGTCTTGTCGGTAACGGCGCGTTGAACACCAGCTATCCTCAGTTCAAGAACTACACGTTTGGCGCCAGCCTTGGCGGTAAGATCATCAAGAACAAGCTGTTCTATTTTGTCAACGTGGAGCATACGGACACTAAAGCCCCCATCGCTTACGATCCGACCAATCCCAATTCAGGGTCCAAGTTCAATACCGACTCCCTGGCTGCGATTTCAGCCTACATGAATAAGAAGTGGGGTCTCGATCCCGGTAGCTATGCGGGCATCAGCTCCGAACAATACGCCACATATGTTTTTGGTCGTATCGACTGGAACATCAGCGATAAGACGAAGCTGACCATCCGCGACAGCTATGTCAATGCCAGCAACTACGTGATCAGCCGGAGCCCGACAACCCTCACCTTCGCCAACGGGGGATATTACATGCTCAACACCTCGAACTCTATCGTAGCCGAGCTGAACAGCAATTTTTCCGCCAAATCGTCCAATACGCTCCGCCTGGTGTACAACGCCATCAATGATCACCGTACAACACAGGCTTTCCCGTCCATAACGATCTACAGCGGGACGCAGACTTACTACCTCGGGGGCGACTATTCCTCCGCTGCCAACAGTCTGAAGCAAAACAACTACAACCTGACCGATAACTACACGATGTACCGCGGGAAGCACACGATTACCGTCGGTACGGATGACGACTTCTACAATACGACAAACGTATTCCTGCAGGACTACGACGGCGGTTACAACTTCAACAGCATCGCCGACTTCCTGAACAATACCAATATCGCCACGTACTACATCAGCTACGGTACAGGCGGCCCTAACGACCAGGCGCCGGCCAAAATGCACGCCGCGCAATTCAGCGTATATGGCGGCGACGTCTGGGCGGTGAAGGACAACTTCAAGCTGACCTACGGCCTTCGCATCGACGCACCTGTTTTCTTCAACAAACCGTCCAGCAACTATGGATTTGACACGTCTTCCCATTTCGGCGGCGTGCAAAATGCCACGGTTCCGAAGTCCACTCCGCTCTGGTCCCCCAGGGTCGGTTTCAACTGGGACGTAAACCACAACGGCAAAACCCAGCTGCGGGGCGGCGCCGGTCTTTTCACCGGTCGCATACCGTTCGTGTGGATCAGCAACATGTACACCAATACGGGCGTCGCTTCGATTAAATCCACAACCAATAATCCGACAACGCCCAACCAGATCACATACGATCCGACGCAACCGCACCTTGGCGCCTATATTCCCCCGGCCAAAACCACGGCTACGGAAATCGATGTGACCGATCCTCACTTTAAATTCCCGCAGGTGCTACGCGCAAACCTTGCCATCGATCAGAAGCTCCCCTGGTGGGGTTTGATCGGTACGCTCGAAGGCATCTTTACCAAGACCATCAATAACATCAACTATACGAACCTCAACGTCGGGGCGCCTACCGGCACCGTTCAGCTGGGCAACACTACACGTCCCTGGTACAATTTCACCCGGGTGACCAACCAGTTCACCGACGTACTGGAAGTCGGGAACACCAGCAAAGGGTATGGTTACAACCTGACGGCGCAGCTGCAAAAACCGTTTTCCCGTGGATGGTCCGGTTCGATCGCCTATACTTACGGTCAATCCTATTCGCTAAACGACGGGACCAGCTCGACCGCCATCTCCAACTGGCGTTATGCATACAACATCAACGGCCTGAACAATTTGGACGTAGCGCGCTCCAACTACAGCCCAGGCTCGCGTATCGTCGGGTATATCTCCAAGCAGTTCCGTTACGCCGGCAACCGCCTGGCTACGACGATCGGCCTGGTATACATCGGTCAGCAAGGGCTCCCCTTCTCCTATATGTTCAGCAAGAACATAAACGGGGATGACGTATCAAGCAAGTCTGCCAATGCCGACCTCGCTTACCTGCCTACCGACGATTCCCACTTCGCCACCCTGACCCGCAGCGGTACCACCGTTTCGGCAGCCCAGCAGTTCCAGGACCTGAATAATTTCGAAGCCGCCAACCACATCAGCAAGTATGCCGGCCAGAATCTGCTCCGTAACGATTTCCACATGCCCTGGGAAAGCCATTTCGACTTAAAGGTTTCCGAGGACATCTTCCTATACAAACAACACCGGCTGGAAATCACCTTCGCCTGTATGAACGTAGCCAACCTTCTCGATCGCAAATGGGGTTGGAGCTATTACCTGGCCAATCAGGACGTCAACCTGCTGACTGTCGTCAGCCAAACACAGACGCCTACCTACACCTTCGACATCACGAAGATGAATAACATCAAGGGCACTTATCGCCCCTGGGCGATCAGCGATTTCAACTCCCGTTGGAGGGGCCAGCTTGAATTCAAGTACTCGTTCTAGCAAGTCATTTCACTCATTTATATACAGGCCGCCCTTCATCCGGGCGGCCTTTTTATTTTGTCGCACCGACGCATTCACAGCCTAACAATTTGATAATGCAGTTCATTAATCATCCCGGAAATTAATCGTTTTATTTGCGCCTCGAAACTAAACCTAATAACCGATTATGAGA
>NZ_DATJIY010000044.1:0-5192 GCF_035492835.1 Dinghuibacter sp. | reverse complement strand
GTGGCACATGGCGAAGATTTTTACGCCATCGATGCCGCGCACATGCTGGGGATCGTGGCAGACCAGCTGTACTGGAATATAAAAGCCATGGACCTCGCCGAAAAGACCACCGACGCCAGGGCACGGAAATGGCTGGGGGCTCTATACAACAATATCGGATGGTCTTACCATGGCCAACAGGACTATGCATCGGCGCTGACCTTCTTTGAGAAATTACTGGCCTTACGGATGGATCAACAGGACGAGCGTGGAGCCTTAATCGCGAGATGGTCCATTGGCCGGACCTACCGTTCGCTGCAAAGGATCGATGAGGCGCTTGCGCTCCAGGAGGAATTATATGTCGAAAGACAACAGGCGGGGTTGCCTCCGAGCGGGTATGTATTCGAAGAGCTGGCGGAGTGCCTGTTGCTTAAGGATCGTGCCGTAGAGGCGAAGGAATATTTCCGGAAGGCCTATGAGATACTTTCCGGGGATGTTTGGCTGGTGGCCGAGGAAGAGGCGCGGATTCAACGGTTGAGAAACCTCGGTGAGTGAGGGTATCAGAGCGCCCGCGTCACCGCCAGAGAATCCATGTAATCCCGCCAGTGGACGATTTTACGGTCGCGGAGGGTAATAATGGAGCAAAACCGGTTGTCATAGGGCTTTCCCGCGGGTGTTGCGCCGTGGACCGAGTATTCGAGGACGACGACCGAGGGGTCGGCGCACAAGTGTATGGCCAGGCCATCGGCGGATGTCAGCTTCATGCTGTAGCCGCCGAACCAGTCCATGTATTGGGCGCGGCCTTCGATTTTTTCGGGGAAACCGGGGAACCGGTACATAAATTCGAAGACGGCGTCTTCGGCAACCGCGTCCCAGAAATGGGCGCCGTCGACCGCACCGGCGAGGCCTTTCATAATGATGTCGTAGAATGGTTCTGCCTCCTTTTTGAAGGCGGGGTGTGTGTTATTTGTCATGATCTTGATTTAGTCGTCCTTGGGTCGCCATCCCCCCGCATCCAAATCGAGATAATAGGCATGGCCCTTCATTTGTGCCAGCAACCGTGAATAAATCTTCCGGCGCCCCTGCTCCAGATGTGCGGCATGCAGCGCATCCAGCCCCTCTTCCGGGGTCAACGGCGTGCCCGCGGCCGGTGGTTGGGGCGCAATGTCCGGGAGGCCGGTGGGCACATAAAAGGAGAACCGGCCGCCATCCTGGGTGAGGGGCAGCCAGTATTGCTCCAGGTACCGGTAGTAGAGGGTGTCGTGGTAACGGACGGCCCATACCGGTTTCGTGTCCGTTTGCGGGCGGAACAGGATATAACTGCTGTCCGGGGCGGCGGACATAGAGCAATCGACGGTGTCGATCCGGTCGTTCCTGAAATCCGGTAAGGTGTGGTATATACCGTCGACCCGGTTAGCCAGGCGGGTGATGGCGTACGTTTGTTCCCAATAGTGAAAAATATCCGGGTCCGGGACGTCGCCTGGGCTCCCGGGCGTCCGGCAGCTGTCGATTGCGGAGGTCAACACCTCGGTCATCAATTTTCGGAGCGCCTTGTCCCACTTCTTTTCCTCTGAGTTCCCCATGAAAGACAGTGCGTCCCGGCGGGAGATGGTCGCGACCTTGCCGTAACGTCCGAAGCCCTGGCTGACGTAGGCATCTACTCTGGTAAAGAAACCCAAAGGACCGCCTACCTGTTGTAACTGCCGGAAAACAAGGACCAGCCGTCCCCTGTTGCGTCGCAAGCCGGCAATCGCCGACTGGTAGAAGAGCTCCGCCCGCTCGGGCAGCGGGCCATCGAGAAGATACACCAACCGTTCACGGGATGTTTCCTCGGCACCGATATCAGCGCGGTCGAACCGGCCGTCCAAAACGGTTATGCTGTCGAAGGGGATACTGTCGAATCCTTCCAAGGGTTCGCCGGGGGGGAGGTGTATGACAAGCTTTTTGTCCTGCGCGAGGCTGGCAAAGGCGGAAAGGGTAAATAGGAAGAACAGGATGCGATACATGACCATGAAAATAATAACTTGTGGAATATGAAGCGGCAAATAATCGGGGTGGTAGCCCTGTTAATGGGGCTGGCGGGTACGGGAGCGCTTGGGGCAGCCCCGGCGCCGCGGACGCCCATCAAGGTGCTCATCGTAGACGGCTTCAGCAACCACGACTGGAAACAAACCACCCTGCTGGTAAAGAACATCCTTGAAAACACGGGGATGTTCGCCGTCACCGTCTCGACGGCGACGGGTATGGCCGACGACACGGCGTGGGACCCCGGGTTTGACCAATATGCGGTCGTCATACAGAATACCAACAACATCCAAAACCCCGCGCTCCGCTGGCCACGGAAGATCGAGCTGGAACTGGAAGACTATGTCCGCCGGGGCGGCGGTCTGTATATCCTGCATTCCGCCAACAATGCTTTTCCCAACTGGGAGGAGTACAACAAGATGATCGGTTTGGGCTGGCGGTCCAGGGAGACGGGGTATGCCCTGCAGCTGGATTCCGGCGACCATGTCATCCGTATCCCGCCTGGCGAGGGGGAAGGAACCAATCATGGGGACCGGTTCGACGCAGTGATAAAGATCCTGACCAGGCACCCTATCAACCAGGGGTACCCGGATCAATGGAAAACCGCCTCGATGGAGCTTTACCGTTATGCCCGCGGACCGGCGGAGAACCTTACCATCCTCTCAGCGGCCACGGACAGCGTCACGGGAAAACGCTGGCCGGTCGAATGGGTCGTCCGGTATGGAAAGGGGAATGTCTATGTTTCCAGCATGGGACACCTGTGGAAGGGGGATACCTACCCTGTCAGCTACCGGTGCATAGGGTTCCGCACGACCCTGATCCGCGCCACGGAGTGGCTGGCCACGGGCAGGGTCACGTATCCGGTGCCCGGCGATTTTCCCACAAAAGGACACACCAGCCTGGTTGCGCTACCCAGGGCGGCAGTGATGGAGCGGGCAGCGGGGATGGCCGGGGCGGTCGGGCCGGCGGCTCACGCGACGCTGCCGAACACCGTGAGTAAAACGCTGAGCAAAACCAACAGCAGCAGGTAATAACAGACATACCCCAGTAGGGTCCGCCAGACAATCGCCCCCTTTGGCCGCCCGTTGTAGAACTGCAGGTAGGTCCAGATAAACAGAGCCACGGGCATCGCCGATTCCACCACATAACCGGCGGCCGGGAGGTATGCGTTGAGCGGCAGGATTAAGATGCCGAGGAGCGTCCGCATCCCCGTCACGTAGGCGCAGACTACCAGCTGCTCGACGAAGTTCGTGCCGTATTTCCGGAAGAAAAGATAATACGTCCCCGCGATGAGGGGCAGCTGGAGCAACACGAACCATTCATAATATTCGTTCAGGTATTCGTTGACCAATTGCACCGAATTGTCCGCGGCCCGGGATCCGGTGGGGCGCGTGACGATCACCAGGTGCTTGAAGAAGTGGTTGACAAAGGCATACAGGCCGGTCGTGACGACCAGGAACATCAGCGGTTTGAAATGTCTTACGCGCTGTCCCCCGATAAAGGACCGGATCGTCCGCCCCGGGGCGGCAAACAACATCCGTAGCGTGTACAGTATCCCTTTGTCTATGTGAAACAGCGCGTGTTGCAGCTCGTGGTAGAGAAAATGCCGGTCGATCTTTCCCGTATGCGCGTCCTGCCCGCAGGCATTGCAGAAACGGCCGGAAAAGAGGTTACCGCAGTTCAGACAGGCTATGGCATGATCGGTTTCGGTGTGCTGGGACATTGTCGGTGGGTGAACCACTAATATAGCGGATTCGGAGCGCCCGACCTCGTACATGGCACGGATTTTATGCCACTTACAGGTATACCGACCGATTTACCTCACCATCCCAATCAACGCTGTCATTATGCTCAAACGATACCCCTTTTACATCCGCGGCACCGTGATCCTGTTCGGCCTCGTTCTGCTGGTCTACGCCTTGGTTAACCTCGGAGGCATCCTGATCCCGCTGGCCTTCGCGCTGATGCTGGGCATCCTGCTCAATCCGCTGACCGTTTTCCTGGAAAATAAATGCCACCTGCCCCACATCGCCGCCATAAGCCTATCCATCCTATCGGCCATCCTGTTCTTTGCCGGCGTCGGCTTTCTGCTCTATACGCAGGTCATGCGCTTTTCCGACCAGGCGCACATCTTCCAGGAAAAACTGGCGGAGATGGGTGTCAAGGCACAGGGCGCCATCAGTCAGCACCTGGGGATAACCGTGCAAAAGCAACAGCAATACCTCAAAGAAGGGGAAACGGCCTTGAAACCGATCCTGGCCTCGACGGTGGGGACGATCCTCGGCTGGGTATCCACCATCGTCCTGCTACCCGTCTATACTTTCCTTTTCCTCTACTACAAAGCGCTCTTGCTGAATTTCCTATATGAAGTTTTCGCCGAGGCGAACGAACAGGATGTCAGCAAGGTCCTTACACAGACCAAGGGCGCCATTCAAAGCTATATGATCGGGCTTTTGCTGGAAGCCGTCGCCGTCGCCACGCTTAATTCCATCGCGTTGCTGATCCTGGGTGTCAACTATGCGGTATTACTGGCCGTGATCGGCGCGCTGCTCAATGTCCTTCCCTTTATCGGGGGGATCCTCGCCGTAATACCGCCTATCCTCATAGCTACGCTGACCAAGGAGGGCATCCACACCCAGATATGGATCGTCATCGCCTACCTGGTCATCCAGTTTATCGACAACCACTTCCTCGTACCCTATATCGTTTCTTCAAAAGTCAGGATCAACGCCCTTATTTCCATTGTGATCGTGTTTATGGGGGGAGCGCTTTGGGGAGTTGCCGGTATGTTCCTGTCGATTCCCTTTATCGGAGTGCTAAAAATCGTCTTCGACCGGCTACCGGACCTAAAACCCTGGGGTAGGTTGCTCGGCACCGAGGTCCCCACCCAGCGCAAACGGCCCGCCTGGATCGGGGACAGGATAGGACGCCGGGCCAAATCCTGAGACCCCAGGGGCCGGATATGTAAATAATGCAATGTTTTATCGGAATGATGCAACACGTTTTTGGAAGCGTGCTCTAGCTTTACGCCGTGGTTATTACGCTGTGGTATTTTTTTCAGTGTTTTGTCCTTACTCTGCTAAACCTTGTCCAGTGAGCGGCCCGAAATGGCCGCTCTAATTCCATTTCTCGCCCAGGACAAAGGAAACCATATAATACACTTCATCCGGAGAGACCGGTTTGCTCAT
>NZ_DATJIY010000043.1:0-4221 GCF_035492835.1 Dinghuibacter sp. | reverse complement strand
GGTAGCGGGCGCTGTGGCTGTCGGGGCGGGTATTGTCGAAGGTATAGTATATATCCAGACCTTTTATCTCGGTGGTGAACCGGACCGCCAGCCTGCCCAGCTTGTCGTGCGCCGGCAATGCCACCGCGTCGAACGCGCTCCGGGCATAGTTGATGCCCTCGGCGTCCAACATCGGCAATTCCGCCTCCATGCGCCCTGTGAAGTCGTCCCAATTGCGTTTGGATTTGGGGCTCCAATATACTTCCGCCAGCGCCATGGCGCGCGGCCATGTCATGTATTCCGCGTGGCGGAAGGTCGGCACCGATTCGGTCCATAGGTTGCCCTGACCGCCGATGATGAGCTTCGGGTCGATGCTGTCGGGTACCGGGTCGTATTTGTAACAGTCGGTTAGCCGGCATATCCCATAGGTGGGCGGTTCGACCGAGGGGTCGCCCTGGTACAGGTCCAGGTAACAATAGTCCCAGGGCGTCATCACGACCTCGTGTCCCATCCGCGCCGCGGTGATCCCCCCGCTCATGCCCCTCCAGCTCATGACCGTGGCCGAGGGCGCCAGGCCGCCTTCCAGGATTTCATCCCAGCCGATCAGTTTCTTGCCGAGCCCGTTCAACATCTTTTCCATGCGTTTGACGAAATAGCTCTGGAGCTCTTCGACGCTCCCCAGGTGCTCGTCCTTCATCAGCTTCTGGCACTTGGGACAGGCGGCCCAAAAACCCTTGTAGGCCTCGTCGCCGCCGATATGGATGTAGGGGTTCGGGAAGAGCGCCGCGATCTCGCCGAATACCTTTTGGAGCACCAGGTATACAGAATCGTTTCCGACGCATAGGACGTTGTCCTGGCGTTCGGGCGCCCGGCTTCCCGGGTTGACCGGGTAGAGCAGCTGGGTGCAGGACAGGTTGGGATAGGCGGCGATCATCGCCAGGCTGTGGGCGGGCACGTCGATCTCCGGGAGGACGGTGATATAGCGGGCCTTGGCATAGGCCAGGATCTCACGGATGTCGTCCTGTGTATAAAAACCGCCGTCATCCGCCGGCTCGTCGGCCAGCGGCGGCAGCAACGTGCCCCAGCGGCCGGTGCGGCTTACCCGCCAGGCGCCGACGCGCGTCAGCTCCGGCAGGCTCTTGATCTCGATCCGCCAGCCGTTGTCGTCGCTGAGGTGCCAGTGGAAGGTGTTGTATTTGTAACGGGCCATTTCGTCGATGTACCGTTCGACCTCGTTTTTGTTGAAGAAATGGCGGCTGACATCGAGCATCAGACCCCTCCAGCCAAACCGGGGATAGTCCCGTATATCGGCGCACGGGATCGCGCCGCCACCGGGCGGGATCATTTCGAGCAGGGTCTGCAACCCATAAAAGACACCCGCGGGGGCATTGGCTTTTATCGTTATGCCGGCAGTCGTGACGCTCAGGGTATAGCCTTCCTTACCCAGCTCCGCGTCCGATTCCTTGTTGAGCTCCAGGTTGATCTTCCCCTTTTTTCCCACGGTCGTGTGTACCTGGTCCGCAAACCACGAGGCCGTTTGCGCCAGGTCGGGGTCCTGTGAGGACACGCGGATCATCGTACCGGCGTCGAGGGTAAAACTGCCCGCGCGTTCGGTGACCGAAACCGGTTCGGGTATGAGGTGGAGACGCGGACCGTCGGCCGCAAGGACAGCGCCGCCAAACGCCAGCGCCAGCAAAGCCAGGGGGAATCTAATCATCATCTTGCAATTATACTTTCGGAATATTATATCCATTGTGGTAGGTTGACGCAAGGTACCGATTGGCGTCGTCGTCCGTAAAACGGTTGTTTTCCCAGTAGAGTTTTTTCCCGGTCTTATAGGCGATATTGCCCATCTGCGCTACCGTCGCCACGTGAGCGCCGGCTTGTATCGGCGCGTGCAAATCAGCCACTTTACGGGTGCGGACCGTGTCGAGGAAATTGGCCGTATTCAGCACCAGGCCGTCGTCCACCTTGGGCGTCAGCGGTACGGCTTCCATCCGCCCCTTTTCCGGGATCACCTCCCAGCCTTCCCTGTCCAGGACGAGCGTGCCGTTGTTACCGATATAGGCGATACCGTGGTTACGCCCATAGCAGCCGCCGTCGATCCCCGTGGCGTGCTCCCATTGTATGTTGTAGTCGTCGAAGGTATACACGGTCGTGAGCGTGTCCGGCGTCTCGGAGGCGTCTCCGGGGTAGGCGAACTTGCCGCCCGACGCCATGACGCTTTTGGGCATGGGCGCGTCCATCCCGAGCAGCGCGTAGTCCAGGAGGTGCACCCCCCAGTCGGTCATCAACCCGCCGGCGTAGTCCCAGAACCAGCGGAAATTGAAGTGGAAGCGGTTCGGATTGAAGGGCCGCGTCTCCGCGGGCCCCAGCCATTGCGTATAGTCCACGCCCGGGGGTGGGTTCCCGTCGGGCTGCACCGGCACGGGTTTCATCCAGCCCTGGTAAGCCCAGGCCTTGACAAGCCGGATCTTTCCAAGGCGCCCGGTCCTGACGAAGGCCACCGCGTCCGCGAAGTGTTTCTGGCTCCGTTGCCACTGACCGCACTGTACGACGCGGTCGTACTTGTCCCGGGTGGCCACCATGACCGCGCATTCGGCGATCGAATTGCCCACGGGCTTTTCCACGTATACGTCCTTGCCTGCCGCGCAGGCCTCGGTCATGATGAGGCAGTGCCAATGGTCAGGGGTGCCGATAAACACCGCGTCCACGTCCTTGCGGTCGAGTATCTTCCGGTAGTCGCCGTACGTGTCGACTTTACCCTGGTTTATCAGGGTCGCCGCCCGTTTGTCGAGCACGCCTTTGTCCACGTCGCACAGCGCTACGCAGCGGGCGGCCGGGTGCTTCAAGGCGGCTGTCAGGTCTGCCCAGCCCATCCCATTGATGCCGATGGCCGCGACATTGATCCGGTCGCTGGGCGCTACGGCCTTTACGCTCCGGGGGAGCGCGGCGCCGATCATAAGACCAGCCGAGGTTTGCAGGAAAGCTTTGCGTTGCATGGCAAGATCGTTAAGAAATTAAGGTACGACATAGCCTATCTTTGGCCAAATCGTTCTCTTATGCCCGATCCCATCCGTGTCGGTCTCGTTGGCTTTGGCATGTCCGCCCGTACTTTCCACGCGCCTTTCCTGGCTTTGATGCCATCCAAATACGTCCTTCATACGGTCTTGGAGAGGAATGGGCCGCAGGCGCCTTTGCTGTACCCGGGGGTACGTTCGGTTCAAGACGCTTCCGATCTCTTCGACAACCCCGAAATAGACCTGGTCGTCGTCACCACGCCGAATACGACGCACGCGGAGTACGCCGCACAGGCGCTTCGCAGCGGGAAGCATGTGGTCGTCGAAAAACCATTCACGATCAACACCGGGGACGCGGTCGTGCTCGAAGACCTCGCCGCCAGCCGGGGCAAGGTGTTGACCGTTTTTCATAACCGGCGGTACGTAAGCGATTTCCGGACGGTCCGCGCGCTACTCGCTACCCAACCCCTGGGGCCGGTACATGAATACGAAGCGCACTACGACCGCTACCGCCCACAGGCCAAACCCAACGCATGGCGCGAGGAACCGCTGGAAGGCAGCGGCATCCTCTATGACCTGGCGCCGCACCTCATCGACCAGGCTTTCTGCCTGTTCGGGACGCCGGAAAGCCTGTATGCCGACATCCGGCTACAGCGTTCGCACGCACGGGCGGTGGACTATTTCGACCTGCAGCTGTATTACCCGGGTCTCAAGGTGATCCTGAAAGGCGGTATGCTCGTTCGGGAACCCGGTCCCCGGTATATGATCCATGGCCTGGAGGGCTCCTTCCTGAAATATGGCGACGATCCGCAGGAAGCCATCCTCCGCGCGGGCGGGCAGCCGCTGGGGCCAGGCTGGGGTATCGAAGACCCGTCGATCCACGGGCTCCTGCATACGACAAGGGCAGGAATGGAAATCGTGGAGCGATACCCTTCCCTGCCCGGTAACTATGGTATATTTTACGAGGACCTGTATCGTACCCTGCGGGAAAACGCGCCCTTAAAGACAGTCCCCGCCCATGGATACAATACCGTCCGGCTCATCGAGCTGGCGCTGGAAAGCAACGAGCGGCAGGCGGTGGTGGAGGCCACCGGGTTGCGCGAGGTGCCGTATCCGGTCTAGCCGTTTTTAGCAGCGCCAGGCGATTTTAGCGCCGCCAGCCGCCACGGTTCCAACGGTAACCGTGCGCGGTATGCCCCCAGCTACCGCGCTGCCAGTGGTA
>NZ_DATJIY010000042.1:0-12382 GCF_035492835.1 Dinghuibacter sp. | reverse complement strand
ACGGTCCTTCCATCCCTGCCGGTCCCAATACGTCACGTGGTAACCCATGACCAGCACCTGGCCCGGATATTCCTTGTCAAGACCCGCCAGCACCACGTCCGCCGGCGGACAGCTCGAGCACCCTTCGGAGGTGAACAACTCTACCACCGCAAACCCCGGATCGGGTTTAGGGCGGCAAAAGGCCGCCAGCGTGGCGAGTGTCAGTAGAATGGTCCATTTCATGTACCAAAAGTACGACGCCTTCGGGCTTGCGGGTGCATTTTGACGTAGTTCATCGTTGACGAAAACGCCCAATTCGTTGAATTCCACCAAAAATTTGGATAGCGAATAATTTTTATATAATATTGGCGTTCAAACCAATGTACCCATGAAGAAACTTGTTTACGCAAGCGTTTTCCTTGCCCTGCTCACGACAGCCTGTAAAAAAAGCAGTAGCGGCTCCAGCGCCGCGGTTTCAGCCAACCTTAGCGGAAAAACCTTTTCCTCCGCCCAAAGCCAAGCCTTTTATTCGCAGTCCCAAGGCCTGTTCGCCATGGTCGGCTACACGATCGGCAACGGGGACACCACCGTCCTGGAGCTCGACCTGTCCAGTAATGTGACCCTGGGCTCCGCCGTTAGCTTCACCAGCGGCCAGACCGTGTACTACTACGACACCAAAGGCAACATTTCCTACACCGGTGACCAGACCACCGGCCACGGCACCGTTACCATCAACGGCTGGGACAAGAACAACACCAAGGTCACCGGCACCTTCACCGGCGTCCTCTTGAGCGATTTCAACCCGAACGACTCCCTCGTTGTCACCAACGGGCAGTTTAACGTAACGTACATCGCCGAGCCCTAAGGCTTATTGAATTGTCAATATGCAAAAGCCCGGCCGTGGAGCCGGGCTTTCGTTTTAGTCCGTGTAAGAAATCTATTTAAACGAAATCTGCATCATGTGCTCCAGCGTCGCCGGCGACCAATTCCCCTCGGCGAGTATCCGGCGGATGGTGTAGAGCGGCGCCTGGTCGCCGATCTTGTCGCCCAGCTGGAAGGCGGCCTTTACGCCCCCTTTTTTCAGCTGGTCCACGGCGGGGTAGTTCCAGACGCCGAAGGGGTAGGCGAAATAATCGATCTTGCGACCGGTGATCTGCTCCAATTCCGCCTTGGGCTTGGTCAGCTCCAGGTTCCAGGCTTCGGCCAGCTGCGTATCGGCGGTCGTGTATTTCTTGGTGTTTACCAGCTTCAGCACGACGGGATTGCCGGCGGCCAGCTTCTTTACGTTCTGGTGGTCCCAGGTATGGATGCCGATGATATGACCGCGGTCGGCGATCGCCTTGACGTTATCCTTAGTCATGTACCGGGGTTTGTTCAGGGGAATGGTCATGATAAAGAAGACGCCCTTGTACCCGTATTTCTCCAGCTCGGGCATCGCCAGCGTATAGTGCTCCAGGTGGGAGTCGTCGAACGTCAGCATTACGGGTTTGGGCGGTAGCGGCTTACCCTTGGTCAGGTAGTCATAGAGCTGGTCGGGCAGGATCGAATGGTACCCGTTGTCGTGGAGCATCTTGATCTGCGCCTTGAACGCGGCGGGGCTGATGGTATAGTCCGGGCTGGCCTTCCCGGTGACGTCCTTGATGTTGTGGTAGCACAAGATGGGTACCTGTGGCCGCTGCGCCAGCGCCTGACCGACCCCGGCCAGGAGCAACAATACATAGAGTGAGATCGACTTCATACGAAAAAAAACGGTTAATAAATTGCCGGCTAAGGTAAGACATTCGCGTCAGAACCGATCAGGTCCCACCCACCGCCGCCGCGCCTCCCTGCTCATCAGGCGTTCGGTGCTGTAAAACGCATGGATAAACTCTCTCGAAGCGAACGGCTGCCGCTGGACCTCCGCGATCACCTCGTCCGTCAGCATCGTGACGCCGCTCGTGATCAGGAAATGGGTTATCTGCTGGGTAAAGAACAGCGTGATGGTCTCATGATAGCCGGAGGCGTCGGTATTCTGTCCACCCACGCTGACGTTGTAGTCACAGATACCCTTCCTGATCTTCTGCACCGCCACGGGCAGCGGGTACTGCGTGCAATACCACAGCGCCATCAGGATGTGCGCCGTGTGGGTCCAACGGACCTTGGGCAGGGTGCCATTTTCAAATTGCCCGACCATACGGGAGAGTGCGTCTGTTTCCATATCAAAAGGTTCTGGGGTTTATCTCTTCTTTATAGGTGCTGAGGATGATCGTCGTGCTCGTGCGGGTGATCGCCTTTACGGCTTTGATCTTGTGGACCAGCAGGTCTTCCAGGGCGGCGGTGTCCTTGACGAGGACTTTGAGCAGCAGGTCGCTGTCACCGGCTACGTGGTGGCACTCGAGCACCTCGTTCAGGGCGATGAGGTGCTCCTTTACGCTCGCGTTTTTGGTGTGGTCGATCCATACCGAGATAAACGCCAGGATGTGCAGGGAGAGCTTTTCCCTGTTCAACTTGACCGTAAAATGGTCTATGATGCCGGACCGGCCGAGCTTGCGGAGCCTTTCGGTGACCGCGGGCAGGGAGAGGTTCACCTTCCGGGCGATGTCCGCCCCCGTTATACGGGCGTTTTGAGAAAGCAGTCTCAATATTTTGCCATCGAAAGCGTCGATCATTGTTTTTGTCAAATGTATTCATTAATTAATTTTATTCAGCCATAAGCGATACTTTCAAGCGTATCTTAGGACCGCCATATATTTACCTTAATTATTGCTTGAACTCAAAGTCCCAATAAAAGAAAGTCGAAATTGTATTAATGCTTTTCAGAGACGCGCTTAACCTCATCAAACCCGCCGCACCCACCGGCGCCCACTGGGCGGACCTCGGCTGCGGGAGCGGCCTTTTCACCCGGGCCCTGGCGACTCTGCTCGCCGACGGCAGCACGATCGACGCCATCGACGCGGCGCCGCAAAAACCGATAGAGTCACCGAACCCGGCGGTGGAGATACGGTTCCAGCAACAGGATTTTACCTCAGAACCGCCGCAAAGCCTCGACGGGGTCCTCATGGCCAATTCCCTGCACTTCGTACGGAACAAAGCCGCGTTGCTGAAGCGCCTGAACGCCAGGCAGCTCATCATCGTCGAATACGACACGATGCTGGCCAACCCCTATGTGCCCTATCCGGCGGACTGGGCGCACCTGGAAGCGATGCTGAAAGGCATCGGGCTGACGGACGTCCGGAGGCTCGGCGACCGGCCGTCCGTTTATGGCAAGGTGAGCATGTACGCCGCAAGCGCCCGCTAAAGGTTGTGTATATACGCAAGCAGCAACCCCGCTGAAAACCGGCCGGCCCGCGTCTGGTGGGGGTTCCCGGTCAGGAGGTTGGATTCGTTCGGGTCGTCGAAATTGAAGGGCTGCCGGTACGACGACGTCGCCCCGTACGATAGCGCGATCCCCGGCCGGAAGTTGTACTTCGGCCGCTTCAGGTTGACGCCGAGCTCCAGGTGGTATTGGTTCCAGGCGGTGGTGTTGGCCACATAACCGTCGTCGTCGCGGTAAAGGTTGCGGGCGGCGGAGGTGAAGTCGGTCCTGAATGACGCATACCCCAGCCAGGAGCGTACGAGCGGAAAGCTGCACCCCGCGCCTACATTGAACACCTGGCGGCCGGCGGATTTGAATTTCAGCAACGCCGACGTGGAAGCATTGTTGCTGCCGGTATCGGGACGGATAAAGTAGTCGTTCCGCGGCGTGACGACGTTGTAGTCGCCGATCCGCGTAAAATACGACACCGCGACATACACCTGGCCCCCGCCGCCATAGTCGTAGGCGTACCCCGCGGAGAACGACGCCGGCGTCTTCCAACGCGCGGGCAGCCCGGTCTGTCGGGCGTTGGCCAGCAGGTTGATGGGTACGCCGCCCAGTAAGATGTCGTTGACCTCCTCGTCGGCATAGAGTGTCGCGCGGCCAAAGAGGTGGAGCAGCGGGGTGGCGACCAGCACGCCCAGGTGATGACGCCCGGCGTCGTACGCCAATCCGAACCGGAGCCGGAGACCGATGTGCGTATAACGAGCCTCATAGGTCTCGACGGCGCTGGCGATGGGCGGGAAAAGGGTATCCGTCCCCGTTACGTTGTACAACGCCCGCGAACTGAAATTGGTGCTGAAGTCCTGGCTGCGGACCTGTCCTTCGGCGGTCACGCCGAGCGCCAGGCCGCGGGCGGCCTTGAAACCCAGGCTGACGACACCCGACGTTTCGGTGATGTCATTTTGAGCAGCGTACTGGCCGACATAGTTCTCCGCGCCGGGGCTGTAGCTGTTGTCCAGGACGTCCGTGTGCGCGTCCCGCCGCTGGGTGACCGAATAGACCGAAACAGGGTTCCGGGTCAGCGCATACCCCACGACCCAACGGCGGAAGGCAAAAATCCCCGCGCCCGCTTCGGGGATCACGCTCCCGTTACGGGAGGTCAGGTCCAGGCCGGTTCCCACGCCGTTACGGACGCGGATCGATTCATACTGGTAGAGGTTCCCGGAAATGGACGCGCTGCTTTTCCGGGTGTAGGCCAGGAGGGCGGGGTTGACAAACAGCACGCCGCTGTCCCGGTTGTTGGCGATGACCGCGCCCGGGGCGAAAAAACCGCCGGGGCCGTAGCTGTCGGACCAATAGTTCGCGTCCTGGGCAAAAGAAAACACAGGCAGCCACAGTAAGCAGGCGAGTAGGTGTTTCATGGGCCTGAAAATAATACATAGTTTTGTGAAAAGCTTCATCTGAGCAACCCCTACATTTCCCTCCTCCGCACCGCCTGGAAGTACACCCGGAAAGAGAAACGATTGTTTCTGACGATCTACGGGATGTTCTTTTGCGCGAACGCGATCTTTGCGCTGAGCCCGCTGCTGTTTGGGTGGTTCGTCCATAAGCTCCAGAACGACAGCGCGCACGTGTTCAAGTGGACGGCGCTGTTTGTGGCGGGGTATATTTCGATCAAGTTCTGCCAGTGGTGTTTCCACGGGCCGGCGCGGGTGATGGAGCGGAGCCTGGCGTTCCGGATGAGCCGGAATTTCCTGCAGGAGCGCTATCACCAGGTCATGCACCTTCCGGCGAAGTGGCACCAGGACCACCACAGCGGGGCGACGATCAACCGGGTGCGGAAGGCGTACGAGGCGCTCCGGGAGTTCTACGACCGCGGCTTTATCTTTATCGAAGCCATTTGCAAGTGCGTTTTTTCGGTGTGCGCGATCGTGATCTTTTCGCCGCTGTTCGGGTCGATCGCGGTGGTGCTGGGGGTGGTTACGGTCACGGCGATCATCGGTTTTGACAGGCCCTATGTGGAGGCACTGGAAGAAGTCAACGAGAAGGAGCACGTGGTCAGCGCCACGCTCTTCGATACGCTGTCCAACATCATGACGGTCATCACGCTGCGGCTGGAAAAAAGCATGGAGCGCGGCCTCCTCGGCCGCGTCCGCCAGATATACAAGCCGTTCCGGCGGAGCGCGGTGATCAACGAGTGGAAGTGGTTTACGACGGACATGATGATTACGGTCATCTATTCGGTGGTGGTCGCGGGATATATATACCAGCACTGGTCGCCCGGCGTCGTCTTCGAGATCGGCGGCCTGGTTACGCTGATCGGGTACGTCACCCAGTTCACCAGCGTATTCCAGAACGTCGCCTGGCTCTACACCGACCTGGTCCAATACCACACCAACGTGGAGAACGCCGGCAGCATCCCGCGCGCGTACGAGGAATCCCACCGCGCCGAGGAGCCGGCGCCGTTACCGGACAACTGGAAGGTATTGCAGCTGAGCGGGCTCTTTTTCACGCACCGCAAAAAATACGATACCGGTTTCGCCCCGCAAAGCCTGCACGACCTGAGCGTCCGCATCGGCCGCGGCGAACGGATCGCCCTGATCGGCGAAAGCGGGAGCGGCAAAAGCACGCTGCTGTCGCTCCTCCGCGGACTTTACCTCCCGGAGTCAGGGTACCGCTTTACCGCCGACGACGAGCCGTTTGACCTCGACTCCCTCAACGAGTCGGTCACGCTTTTTCCGCAGGAGCCGGAGATTTTCGAAAATACCATCGCCTACAACATCACGCTGGGGCTGCCCTTTACCGATGAGGAGGTCATGGAGGTATGCGCCGCCGCGCACTTCACCGACGTCGTCCAACAGCTGCCCGAAGGCCTGAAGTCCGACATCCGCGAAAAAGGCGTCAACCTCTCGGGCGGTCAGAAACAACGCCTGGCGCTCGCCCGCGGCGTGCTCGCCGCCCGCGACAGCGACGTCGTCCTGCTCGACGAGCCGACCAGCTCCGTCGACCCCAAAACCGAAGCCGCGATCTACGAGCGCCTGTTCGAGGCGTTCGCCGGCAAGGCCGTCGTGTCGTCGATGCACCGGCTGCACCTGCTCCACCGCTTCGACTACGTATACGTCCTGAAGGCGGGGCGCGTGGTAGGGGAGGGGAACTTCACCCACCTGCTGACCACGAGCGAGGCCTTCCAGGAGCTCTGGGCGCACCAGAAGGGCGCCACCGCCTAGCGCGCCGGCGGTATTGCTTCCCACGCCAGCACCTGCCCCTTCACATCCTTGTACACCACCTCCATCGCCTCCAGGTCGCACGTCCACCGGTCCGTGCCCGCATCGGCGGCTTGCTGGAAGAAGGTGAGGGAATCGGTTTTGCCCGCCTGGTGGATTTTCAGCGCCTGCGCCAGCGCTTCGGGGTTCCCGTCGGTCGGAACCTTTTTGGGGGCGTATTTCGCGTCGGTTTCCAGCTCGTGTCCTGCGCCATAAAAGACATTCCGGCCGGTGGCCACGACGAAGTCGTAGCGTTTTACGCCAAGGGCTTTAAGCTCGGCCACATAGGCCGGGTAATCGGCGCCGGACTTCACTTTTGCGTGAGCCGCGGCGAGTTGTTGTTTTGTAAACATCTTTTTTTGACAAAGCTACCCACGCCGATGGCCGCGGAATTGTAAAAATCCGTTTAATCCGCCTTGAAGAACGCCCCCGGCGTCTCCCCCGTAAACGCCTTGAAATCCCTGATAAAATGCGCCTGGTCGAAATACCCCGCCTCGTAGGCCGCCGCCGTCAGGCTGGAGCCGCGCTGTTTCAATATCTCCCGAAACCGCAACAGCGACGCAAACTGCTTGGGTGTGGCGCCGACTTCGCGGCGAAAACGCTTCTCCAGCGGGCTTGCGCTCGTGTGGAGCGCCTCCGCCAGCGCCGAGACGCGCAGCTGTCCCTTGGCGGCCGCCATAAGTGTCAGCGCCTCCGTCACCATCGGGTCCGGCGCGCGCTCCCGCAGGCGTTCCAGCAGGAAGGACTCCACGAGCCTGATCCGCGCCGTGTCGTCGATCGCCCCGAGCAGCCGGTCCTCGAAACTCCTCACCGCCGCCGGCGCCCATAATTCATCTATGGCCAAACTTTGGTTATGCAGCTCGTGCATCGGCTGCTCAAAGAACGGCGCCGCCCGGCCGGGTTTGAAATATACCAATATGGAGCGGGCGTCCGCTGACGCGGTGAAAGTCCGCGCCTCTTGTAACAGCCCGGTGATGCCAGCGGTAGCGAGTGTCGTCGCCCCGGTTTCCAACCGCCCCCGATATTGAAACCCCATCACCAGCTCCGTATCCGGCAACACCCTATACATCCCCCCGCCCGGACTGATGGCGAAGCGGCTGATATAAGGTCGCAGGGCGGGGCAGGGGGTCACTGTCGTCATGATACAAAAGTGCAAAAACCGTCCGGATCGTGGGCGGTTTGTCAAGCATAATTTTAAAGAATGGTAGGTCGATCTACCAACATTGCGGGCGAAAAAAAACGCCGGTAGCGGCGATCCCCCAACAATGGATACTATTGCTACTTCTTTTTTGCCTTGCGGAATTTTTTTACGAAGTTTTCAGTAACTCCGGCAAGACTTGCAATCTCTTTGTCGGAAAAATCTGTCAAGGAAAGGAGATTCTTTACGAAAAAAGTGTCCTTTTCCAGACGGGCTTCGTCTTTTGCCGCGTCGATTTTCATTTGCTTGACTGGTTCGATAATACCCATAGTATTTGTTTTACCTCGACTCGTTATTTCTCCACTCTTTTGCGCAGCCTTTTGACAAAGGCCTCTGTGACATCAGCGACATCGGCGATTTCCGTGTCGGACATTTCATACATTTCGAGGAGCCTTTCCACGAAAAGAGCTTTCTCTTTCATACGCCCTTTACGGAAACCCTTTTCCAGAGCCTCCTCAGCTTCAATTTGTTTGATTTCCTGTACCGCTTCTTTCATTCCCATAGTGTTTGTTTTTGATGTTAATTGATCGATTTCCTTTTCAAATGTAATATATGTTTCCGGATTTTTGAATCGGATGCAATTGTTTAAAAAACGTAAGATCGCGTTCGTTTTTTGCTGACTATAACCCCTTTTAAGCAATAAGCCGGCAATGGCAACTTTCTCTTTCAAAAGCATTTCCTCCAGATCCCTTCCTGTCAGTAGCGCCTTCTTCGCAGCAAGCATGATCAGTGAAAAGGGGTTTTTATTCGCCATAAGCTCTTTATCAGAGAAGTTCCTTATGCAAATCTTGTTGTACTTATAATGGAGTTCGGTCCCCAGGCTTTCGAAAATGTAGCTTTGTGGCAGGTTGTGCCCGTATCGACCCGTAGCAATGGCAATCGCCGTTATCGGGCAACTATAGCGGTCATAAATTCTATAGAAATACGTAAACATCCGCCTGGCGAAATCCTTCTCGTTTTTCTTTTGAACTTCCACGTGACATAATATCCATTGCCTTCCGCCATTGCGAAGTCGTACCCTGACCAACTTATCTACAAAACGGTTATCGTTGGATTCTTGGGGCTCAGGGTACAATTCGCTGAGCTCCTTGTCCAGGAAATCCACCGGTTGCGTCAGGTCAAAGACCTGGTCCGCCTCGGGATATATGAATCGTAGCAAGTCTTCGAAGACTTCCTCCAAAACGGCCTTCCAGATAATATCATCTTTTGATCGTACCATACAGCAAATGTACCCCGATCATGCAACACCACAAAAATTTGTAAATAGCATTAACTAGTATCATATAGTATCATATTCCCCATAACCCGCGGGTTCCCATTGGGGTCGGAAAAAGACAAAAAAACATGGCAAATTTTTTGCACCAACCATACACATGCTACCCTTGCACCTGCCCGACATCGTCTTCGACCTCCTGCTTTTTGCCGCCGCCTTCCTGGCGGGTTTGCTGGTGAAGTGGCTCTTCGCGTGGCTGTCGAGGCGCGCCCAGGCGCGCAAACGCGATGGGTTCAGCTTGTGGACGAGCGTCCTTTGCCGGTTGGGGGAGCCGATAAACGTTTTTATCCCGTTGTTGCTGGTTAATTTGCTGGTGCCGTTCATGCGCCTCGGGACGCCCTACCGGGAGCCGATCCATAAGATATTCGAGATTTTTTTCGACATCAGTGTGGCGTTTTTCCTCATTGCGCTGGTGAAGGTGGCGGAGGACTACCTGTACCACCGGTATGACATTTCCAAGCCGATCAACCTCCGGGAGCGGAAGATCCAGACCCAGTTGCAGTTCATCCGCAAATTGGCGGTGGGGTTGATCCTAACGGTGACGGTGTGCGTGATCCTGCTCAGCTTCGAGGCGCTCCGGAAAATGGGCGCCAGCTTGCTCACGGGCGTGGGCGTGGGCGGGATCATCATCGGTTTTGCGGCGCAGAAATCGCTGGGCGATCTGCTGGCGGGGTTCCAGATCGCGTTTACGCAGCCGATCCGTATCGACGACGTGCTCGTCGTGGAAGGGGAGTGGGGGAGGGTGGAGGAGATCACGCTGACATACGTGGTGCTCCACATCTGGGACCACCGGCGGTTGATCCTGCCGATCTCGTACTTCATCGAAAAACCTTTTCAGAACTGGACGCGGACGTCGGCGGATTTGCTGGCGCCGATCATGTTCTACCTCGACTATACGGCGCCGGTCAACGCGATCCGGGCGGAGGTGAATCGCGTGCTGGTCGACCAACCGCAATGGGATGGGCGCGTCAGCGTCGTACAGGTGACGGATCTTCGCGAAAGGGTGATGGAGGTGCGCATACTGCTGAGCGCGCGGAATTCCGGCGACGCCTTCGATCTGCGGTGTAACGTCCGGGAGCGGGTTATCGCTTTCTTACAGGAGCACCACCCCGAATGTCTGCCGGTCACGAGAGTGGAACCTTATCGCTCCATAAACGTCTCCTGATACGCCCGCGGCGTCTTCCCGGTGATCTTTTTGAACGCCGCGTTGAACGACGTGAAATTGTTGAAACCGCTGTCGTAGCAGACCTGCTTGATCCCTTCTTTTCCCTCCAGGAGCAGCTTGCACGCGTGACCGACGCGGATCTCGGTGACGAATTGCGAATAGGTCTTCCCCGTTTTGGCTTTGAAATAGCGGCAAAACGAATTCGGCACCAGCTGGGCGACGCGGCTGACCTCGTCGAGGTAGATGTTGTCCGCGAAATGTTGGAGGGTGAAGTCGTAAATCGCATTGATCCGCTCGCTTTCCCCTTCGGAAAACGCAGGCCTGAAACCGATCGAGCTGAGCAAATGCGTACCGGGCGTAGCCGCGATGTCCCTCAGGACGCCCAGCAGCGCGAGCAACCGGTCGAGGCCCTCGGCGCGGCTCAGCTCCCCGATGCGCGAGCCCAGCGCCCGGTTGCGGAGCAGGATGCCGCGGCCCGACCGCTCCAGCAGCGCCTTGAGCGGCCGCGTCTCCGGTAGCGTCAGAAAAGCGTTCCCCCACAGGTCGTTCCGGAAGTGGATCACCGTCGAATAGGGCTCGTCGGCCACCGGGTCGGGGTGGTCGTACCGCCAGAAGTGCGGGAGGTTGGCGCCCACCAGCACGATGTCGCCCGTTTCGAAACGTTTGATGTTGTCCCCCACGAACTGCGTCCCGCCGCCCCGGAGGATGTGGACCAGCTCCAGCTCCGGGTGGTAGTGCCAGCGGTTGTTCACCTGGTTGGACAAATCCTGGCGGACACTGAACGAATCGTCCGGTTTACGGGGGACTTTGAGGAGCTCGGCACGCATATATTCCCCAAAAATCGGAAAACAGCCCGAAATCATGTTAAAATAATTTAAGTATCGGATAATCTGTCTTTTCCGCCGTAAGGCGAAAAAGTCGTTCTTTGACAAAACGAAACCTTTGCTATGCCGAAACAGCCTTTGATCCCCCGGGCCAATTTGATGGCCTTTTCGCTGGTGACGATGCTTTTCTTACTCTGGGGGATACCCAACAACATGAACGACATCCTGATCGCGCAGTTCATGAAGTCCTTCGAGCTGACGCGCTTCCAGGCCGTGCTGGTGCAGTCGGCGTTCTACCTGGGGTATTTTACGATGGCCATACCCGCGGGCATCCTGATGAAACGCTATTCCTACAAGGCCGGGCTGATCCTCGGCCTGTTGCTCTTCGCCCTGGGTTGCATGCTCTTCTGGCCGGCCGCGGTCATCGACAAATACTGGCTTTTCCTGATGGCGCTTTATGTAGTGGCATCGGGCCTGGCCTTCCTGGAAACGGGATCGAACAGCTTTGTCGTGGAGCTGGGACCCGAGGACTCCGCCGAGCGCCGGATCAACCTGGCGCAGGCGTTCAACTCCGTGGGGGCGATCCTGGCGGTGCTGATCGGGACGGTATTCATCCTGTCCGGGATCGAGAACAACCCGGCGCACATCGCGGCCGAAAAAGCCGCGGGGACGTACGACGCCTATCTCCACAAGGAGACGATGCGCGTCGTTACGCCGTATGTGTGCGTGGGGTGTTTTTGTCTGGTGTGGGCGGTGTTGATGATAGTCACCCGTTTTCCGAAGGTAAGAGACGAGCTGGCCACGGAAGAGGGGCCCAAAGGCCGCTGGCAGGATCTGGGCAACTACCCGCACTTCAAATGGGGCGTTGTTTCGCAGTTCTTTTACGTGGGCGCGCAGGTGGGCACCTGGAGCTTTTTCATGCAATACGTCCGCGACTATACGGGTACGCAGGAAAAAATGGCGGGGTACATGCTGACCGGCACCCTCGTGGCCTTTGCGGTGGGCCGGTTCACCGCCGCGTGGTTCATGCGCTTTATCGAACCCCGTAAATTGATGGGGATGTACGCCCTGGCCAACATCGGGCTGGTCGCGATCGCCATCCTTTTCCCCGGCCAGGTCGGCGTCTGGGCGCTGTTCCTGACCAGCTTCTTTATGTCGCTTATGTTCCCCACGAACTATGCGCTGGCCATACGCGACCTCGGTCCTAACACCAAGATCGGGGGCAGCTTCGTCATCATGTCGATCATCGGCGCAGCCGCGCTGCCGCCGGTGATGGGGTTGATTTTCTCCCAAACGCACAGCATGGCGATTGCGGAGATCGTACCTTTGATCGCCTATGGCGTGATCGCATGGTATGCTTACAAAGGCTCGGTGCTGGCGCCAACAACTCCCATAAACTCTAT